>JANXOO010000847.1 GCA_025353525.1 Schlesneria sp.
AGCGGGGGTGAGCAATCGTTGCGAAAGATTCGCCTGAAAGATGTCACCTGCGTAAATATAGTCGATCACGCGCTGGACCGTTTGCAGGTAAGCCTCACGCGTGAATGTGCTCGTGACATGAGGATGATGGGCCAGCGGATACTGTGGCGCGAACGGGATTGACGGTGGCGTTGTCTGCGTCGAATGCAAAACCGGCCGACCGGTCACGCTCACATTCAGGCCGTCTTGCACTTGCTTCATCCGTTTGGCAGCTCGGGCGCGCCGGCGGGCTTCGTCCTGTTCCGGCCATCCGTGAGAAATAAGCCAGACGCGGTTTTGGGCGTGGTCCCAGGCAATTACCCAATCGTAAAGACCGACCGCCAGCGACGGGACTCGGAATTCGTCATAGTTCGCAGAGGCGATTCGTTCCCAGGCGTGACCGAGTTCATAACCGGCCATACCCGCGATTCCCCCCTGAAACGGGGGGAGTCCCGGTTGCGATTCGGCTCGCCATCGTTCCCATTCGGTTTTAATGTCAAAGAATGGCTCGTCGCCGAACTGAACTGTTTGTTTCTGCCAGGTGATTACCGGATCTGCCATCAGAAACGAATATCGCCCGACGGGATCCCGACGCAGGGGACTCTCGAAGAGCAGCAGACGCGGCCAATCCGCCAGCGCCCGAACCGCCGACATCACGTCGACGCTCTGTGCGAGTTCTTCAATGAGTGGCAGCGATCCAGCGGTCATGACAAAGGGATTCCCGAACCGGAATACTCAGACTCATCGGTCCCGTTGGCTCAACAGGTCACATCCGTCGTGATCGTCAACCTGCCTCGGCAATTGACGGTGTTCTGATCGCTTCATTGATCAAGCCCAGAGTTTCATCCAGATCAGGGCGGAACAGGTCTCCGATCAACAAATCGGTCACATCACCTTTGCGAGACGGGTGTTTCGCAACAAATTTTCCGAAACTGAAACCTGCGTAGTACGCGTACACCAGCGAACGCATTCGATCCATCCCGCGAATGTAATCAGACTCCCATGACCCGAGTTGCGCGGCGGACGTGTCGCCCTTCGCCAACCCGTCGCAGACGGCGTCAGCAGCCAGTTCGCCCGACTTCAACGCCAGCAGTACACCGGAAGAATACAGCGGATCGAGAAACCCGAAGGCGTCACCGACAAGAACCCAGCCGTTGCCTGCCGCACGCCGCGATCGGTAAGAATACTCTTTTGCAGCCCGATACTGATCGGCTCGGGTGGCATTGCTGATTCGCTGTTTGACAGCGGGGCACTTGTCGACTTCGGCGTGATAGATCGTTTCGAAGTCTTTAGTGTCCCGGTTTTTGAAGAGGTACTCATGACTGGCGACGACGCCGACGCTGATAATGTCGTCGTGGAGCGGAATGTACCAGAACCATCCTGCCTTTCCCTGAATCTGCAAGACGACGGTGGCTCCTTCGTCGCGTCCGAGATCGCGATGAGCGCCCTTCCAGTAAGTCCAGACGGCTGCCTTCTTCAATTCCGGGTCCCACTCGCGAAGTCCCAGTTTCCCCATGATCATTGAACTTTGCCCGCTGGCATCCACGATCACGTCTGCCCGCTCGATCCGCTCGTCCCCTCCTGCTTCGTCCTGAACCCGAACGCCGACGGCTCGATCCCCCTCAAATACAACATCGAGGACTCGAACTCCGTGTTGCACGTCGACGCCGTGTTCGGCAGCATTTAACAGCATGCGATGGTCGAACTCGCTGCGTCTGACCTGCCATGTTTGCGACGATTCGTGTGGTTTGTTATCCAGGAAATAGAACGGTTCGGAAAGGCGACCACTCGCTCCAACAAACTGAACACTGTATTTTTTGACGAAGTGACTTCCCTTCATTTTGTCGAGCATATTGAGTCGTTTCAGTACCCAATACGTCTGGGGAATCAACGATTCGCCGATATGAAAGCGGGGAAAGTGTTCGCGTTCG
>JANXOO010000884.1 GCA_025353525.1 Schlesneria sp.
CATCAATGACGCGCTGCCCGAGTTATGACGCGGTGAGCAATCATTCTTCAGATTCCAATTCGGATTGAGAATCGAATTCGGATTCGGATTTCAATCGAATGGAGATCGCCTCGAGAATCATTCTTTCAACTTCATCGATACTCGCTTCCGCAAGCTGGATCGCTACTTCCGCGTTTTGTTCGGCTTCTTCCGCGAGTGCCAAATGTGATGAAGTCGCCTGTCGATTGTCCGCGTTGGATCCTTCAGAATCGACGATCTGTTTAATGTCGGAACGCCATCTTTCCAGTTTGACTCCAACCCGACGAATGACTTCCTTGTTGACTTCACTCCGTTCACGAATTTCCGCCAATTTCTCTTGCAGTGATGTCCAGGTGGCTCCGCTGTTCGCCTTCAATATCTCGATTCGGCTCTCGAGCGTCGACAGCTTTCCGTGAATACTGTCGCAAAACTTTCGCACCAGATCGCTCATGAGACTGACTCCTCGCCGATTGCCTCGGATCACTGCATCGCAGATACAGCTTGTCCAGCTTCGTTAAATGCCATTGACTTTGACCCGACTACAGCAACCCTCAGCCCGGTGGCCGGACCTGAACGTTTAAAACGTCGATCGATGTCATCGAGTGCGCGACGATGTACGGCGGTGCAATTGATGCGCCATGAGGTTGTGATGCAGAAGAATGCGAGAGATTGCGCTAATTTTTCAACCGACGCGGAAATGCCAATGGTCGCTTGTGGAACGACACCGTCCCCGCATGGTTGATTGCCGGTCGGTCCGGTCAATCAACTGTCGCAACCAGATCGGGAATACGTTCGGTCGTCTGTACCGCAAAGTACGGCATAAAGATTGCTACCGTCGCGACACCAGGTCGTTCGAGGATCTTGTTAGCGGATTGATTCGGCTCTCCTCAAAACAAAGGCTGCATTTATGCGATCAATCAATGCACGTGGGTCGTTCCTGGAATTGGGAGCGATCGGACAACGTGCTGCACAGGTCTGGAAGCTGGTCCCGCGCCAACGAAAGATCGCGCTCGGCGGTGCGACATTGCTCATGGCCATCACCAGTGCCGGTAATACGGGGCTGGCACTTTTGCCAGGTTTGCTCATCGACCGAATTCAGGATGGTCTGGCTCATGATGTTTCGCGTGAGTCCATGTACTCGTCTGCAATTCGGTTTTTGGCTGCGCTCTCGGTCATTTACGTGTTGAGGGAAGTCATCAATGTGCTGCGGCGTTACCTGGTGGAAAGC
>JANXOO010000563.1 GCA_025353525.1 Schlesneria sp.
AAACGTAATTGTAACGATCACAGTCAGAACCGAAATCCCAGGCCGCTTCGACAAGTAACCCCGGTTCGCGACTTCGAAGACTTGTTGTCGCCAGTTCCGCCCGATCTTCGCCCAGGTCGTGGACCGTTGTCGCTGCCAACCGGTTTTCCAGTTGGGCTCGTCGGGGTCGATTCATTTCAAGCCGAACGCCAATGTCCGCGTCCGACTGCTTTTGAGTGACACTTCGAACCGTCAATGGGCGAGCATTGCGCCGCATCGATGTGGTTCGGGAAGTTAACAATCGGCTGTCGAGCCGGATATCCCGATGTGTCCGTGCGGGCTGATGAGGGACAAAGAAATGGGCGACTCGCCACTTGTCCTGCACTGACCAATCGTGCGTCTTTGCAAGTTCGTGGCGCCCGGAAAAGGCTTCATGAAGGGTCGACGCAAAAAGTTCACGGTGACCCGTCGTTTCGCTGGCAACAGAAACAAATAGCAAAATCGTCAGTCCAACGGCGAAGATTCCAACCGAGGTGACGAAATACCACGCGGGAGACTGCCTCAGGCCGACGAAGCATCTGCCAGCCCCCCGGTCAATCCAACGAACAGTACGAATTGCTTCCATCCCCATCCATTGCAGAGGGAATGGTAACTCCTGAAAAATGAGTGACCACAGGCGAGACCGCACGTGATTGCCTTCCGTTGGCGGGCTGAACGACATCTGGTGACGCCGATCAGCATCGAATCCTTTTAATCCAGGTCCGACTCAGGTCGAAGCCAGAACAATCCGGGATCAACCGATGTCCGTTATCGGCTGGGAGAACGGACACAAAAAAGCCATGCCATTCTCAATAAATCCTGGACGTTTTGAAATCTTTATCAGAATTTCGTACGAGCGGAAAGAGAAGAATGGGGAATTGCAATTCTGGAGGCGTGCTTCATACTCCTCGGCCATGACTCCCGCTCCGCCGTCGTCATCCTTGAATGCACACATCAATAAGTCCACCGTTTTTGCGATCAGGATGCAACAATCAGAGGGTGGATTCTGCATTTATCGGGATGAGCGCGGAGTCAATTCACGGGCAAAACAGTGGTCTTGCGGCCTGAAAGTCCAAAACAGATCAGCCTGGGGCAGAGCGATGCGGCAAATGCCGCAGAGCGTCGCCCAGGTTCATTGGCTGTGACCGATTTTTGCTCGGCAAAAGTAGCCCTGTCGCTCCGCGACAGGATTGCCGAATTGCAAAAACACTGCCTGTTGAAATCAAGGCGAC
>JANXOO010000942.1 GCA_025353525.1 Schlesneria sp.
CGTTGAAGCTGGTTCAGGATGCCTATCGCCGCGGGCAGTTCGAGATCTCGCGCCTGCTTCAAACGCAGCGCACTGTATTCGAAGCGAATATCGATTACATTTCGGCTCAGGAGAACCGGCTGAATTCAGCGGCCGAAATCGCCGGCCTGCTACAACTCGAAGAATTCCCGTGAAAACTCGGCAAACGGTTGCTGATGTCGCGGACATCCCCGAGTCATTCAGTCAGTTTCAACGATACCACGCGCGGTCTGGTTTGAGGCCATTGTGAAATCCAGTGACACCTGGAAACTGGCGCAGTCACGGTGGTTCCGCTTCGAACGCGGAAGCGGACTCACAAACGAAGCCTCAATCTGGACCGCGAGCAGTATAAAATGTTTCCGACAGTAAATTTTGCGATGGCCCAAAGCCATCGGAATTTCCGTTTCTGCCGTTCGCCTTGGCACGAAAAGTTTTTTTTGACCTTCCGTCCTGAATCTGGCAAGCATCCCGTCGATTTGCTTAGACTGTCACGCATCGTGGGGTTTCGGGTTGTCCCGTAAACCGTCCAAAGAACCGATTGCGGGATTGTTATCCGGAGAGCGTGCTGATGCGAACCTTGGTGCTTTTACTCGTCGTTTCGAGTTGCATTGTGACAAATGCCGCAGACGAGAACTGGAACCAGTTCCGGGGGCCCAGGGGGGATGGAACATCCAACGCAATCGGTTTGCCAACGACCTTTAGCGAAGGTTCGCCCGAGATCGTCTGGAAGACGCCGATTCCGGGCCGGGCATGGTCTTCCCCCGTCGTTTGGGGGAATCAGATCTGGATGACGACTGCACCCGAGGTTCAAAATGTCACACCGGAAAAACCGAAACTCGAACGACCCATCGAGCTGTTCGCCGTTTGCGTCGACATCGATTCCGGAAAGATCATCCACAACCTGAAACTGTTCGAGACCGTCACGCCTCAATTTACGCACGCGACGAACGGCTACGGTTCGCCGACCCCCTATATCGAAGAAGGTCGAGTCTATATCCACTTTGGCGTCTACGGAACTGCGTGTCTTGATACAAAGACCGGTCAAAAGATCTGGGAACGTCGCGACTTGGAGTGCGATCATTTTAGAGGCCCGGGTTCTTCTCCAATCGTCGCTCACGGGTTGCTCTTCCTCA
>JANXOO010001020.1 GCA_025353525.1 Schlesneria sp.
CGGGCAAGTGCTAAAAATTGCGTTCGCAACGGTGTATCCCCGTCGAACGCCGAAACAGACTCACAAACAAAGCATCATTCCGAGCTGCGAGCAGAATAATGCATTTGCAGGGCCGAATATGTCACTGAATATCGGTTTTGCAAGGTCCTGTTGGTGGTATAAAAGAGCGTTTCAACTGATTTGCCCCCAGGTCAATCGCTGAGCCAAATCATTTCTTCCCTCTCACAAGTGATTTCGCGGCGTTTGCTGACAAGTGCACGAAAGAAACGATAGAGATTCCCGTATCGGCATAATCGTTACTACCTGAACCACATGTTGCCGAAATGCCACGTTTGAAGTGGCGTTTTGACATCATGACCGCAATTCACGTGATAGGTTTCCGGATGAGAGATCATTGCGTGATGGTTTCAACATATTTCAATGCGCCTTTGAGTTCTCCTTCGAAATTCCCGGTCGGTCGCCTCTCTTCAGGCTTCAAATCGAGGATTTTGTCTCATTCAGACTGTTCTGATCGCGTCCTGTTTCAGGGACGTTAGAAGAACCGTTTGAAGCGGGACGTTGGAAAGCCTCTGCAGGCGGAGGAATCATGATCGACTACGGGCGGCTCAGAACCGATCTGCTGGCGCTCGTCGTTCTGGCGATGGCGGTCTTTCTTGGACTGAGCCTTGCCAGTTATGACCCGGCTGATCCTCCGGGTCACGTCGTCTTTCCAGCCAACCTCCAGCCAATGAATCTGTGTGGCATTGCGGGTGCCCGATTAGCTCATGCCCTGGTCATTGCTGTTGGTGCCGGCTCGTACGCGGTTCTGGTCGCGCTGATTGTGCTCGATATCCGCCTGTTTGCCAGAGATGTCTATAAAGATCCGGTGATCCGGTTCCTCGGTGCCTGTTTGATGATGGCTGCCGTTTGCGTTGTGGCTCAGTGGTATCTTCCCGTCCGTTTGTCCGGTGCGATGCCCGGCAATGGCGGTTACGTCGGCGCCTGGTTCGCCATTTTGCTCGATCAGCATTTTTCGCGAGTCGGCAGTCTGGTATTGCTGGCAACCGCGACAGTGGCAGGATTGTTACTGACCGGCGAACAACACCTTGTTCGCACGGCGTTCTGTTTTTCGCTGTTGCCTGTCACTATGTGGAGCCGGCTGGCATTCGGAAAACGGACATTGGTTGCTGCGTCAGGACCAACATCGCCGGATTCAACAGTGTCGGGTTCAGACACGCCACCTCCGTTGATCGACGAAGTTCCCCGGACAGGTGACTCCAACTCGATGTCAGACAATCCGGCCATTGCGCCGGATTTCGGCGTTTCCGCGATTCGGATCAATGCCCCTCCTGTTTTGACTCCGCAGCCACGACCACATCAACCTCGACCACATGTTGTGCTCAGCGACGGCGGACTTCCTCCCGAAACGGTTGCAGTCCTTGCCAGCTTGTTCGCTCCCGAAATGATGACGCCGTCGGTTCCGAATTCGTTAGCTCCCGTTTCGCCAGTGCCGATTTTGCCAGTGCCGATTTCGCCAGTGCCCGTTTCTTCGGTGCCGCAATCGGACCCTCTGTTCCTTCCACCGGAACATACTCAGCCAATGTCGGCAGTTGCAGGGTGGGACAGCCATTCGACCGTCGTGA
>JANXOO010001026.1 GCA_025353525.1 Schlesneria sp.
CACTGTCAAAGCAAACGCCGTCGCCGAGCCGGTACGGGCACATGCCGTCACGATGGGGCCCGCCGGACGTTCAGGCGGTGCGATCGACCAGGCCAAATCGTGATGCGCACCAAGCCACCAGCGACCCAGCGGAGGATGATCGGGGTTATATCCGTTTTCAACCTTATAAGCTTCCTGAGCCGTCCCGGGGACCAGATTCAGCCATCCCAGTGCCCTCGCTTGGGCCAGAAGATAAACTCCTTGCTCGACGTTGAAGACTTCATCGATCGTTAACCCTGGCCCTTCCGGCATTTGTGGATAGCTGCCAGCCGGATCGATGCAGACGACAATACTTATCCACGTTAATACCACCACAACAACGATGGGCCAGTTCGACAGTCGATTGCCCAACGATCGACGGTCTGAGGGAAGATCAATTGGCAAGTGACAAAAACCTCTATAAACTCGTCGAAACGACCCCTGTGAGGATACCGCATCTACGAATGGGCGGCAAATCTCATGGTTATCAGGAACGTTCGCTTGACTGCGTTTTCACAATGGGCGTCCTCCTTATCCGAATCGGAGAATCGATCATGCAGTATGTTCAACCAGTCCTGTCAAAGGTACTCGCCTTTTTGTGCGCGACGGCAATGTCGGCCGTCGCGTTCGCCGACGAGCCGGTCACATTGCTTGGGACCATCGTGAAATGGCGATACCCTGACGCAGAAATCGGCAAATCACAAATGTCGGACGCTGCCACGATTGATCGTGATGGAAAACGCACTGTCCCTTCGTCCGTGCTGAAGACAACAATGATGACTCGGGACCCGGTTGACGACGTGATCGCATTTTATCGAGAATTGCTGACACGCGATGCGACGAATGACAGTAAACTCGGAATTGGAGTGACGGTGGGTCGATCGGTTGTTTTCAGCGATGAATCCGACGGATGCCCATTCGCATTTCATACCATTGTCGTCAATTCCACCGGCACTTCGACAACGCTGGTCATCACGCGCGGTGCCGACGAAGAACAGACGCGCATTACGTGGAAACAGTACATCAAGCATGAAGTCGGCGGATAACGAGGCGTATGCAATGGAACCCGCGGTCGCGTTGGTATTGAAAACAATGCGTCTCGCGCCTGCCCGCAGATGCGCGTCGTGGACATGCTGTGACCCCGTGCAACCCCGGCTATTTGGCTTTTGCTTCTTTCAGTCGTTTAAGACGGATGGCGTTGGAGTCGCGGCAGGGATCGTCGGATGATGTTCGCTCAAGCGTTGCGATTGCTTCAGCAAGATTTCCAAGCTTTGCGTGAGACTGACCCAGCAGCGAACGGGCGGGAAAGAACCACTTCCCTTTGCGATCGTATTTCTTGAGGTATTCGGTCAGAACTTCGATGGCCGTTTCGTATTCACCCATTTCGAATTTGCAAAGCCCCGACCAATAGAATGCATCTTCCGAAGCCATGCGGTTCAGGCGATCGATTTCGGGCGGGTTCGGCTCGACCTCAAGATGGCGAATCCGCAGATATCGTGTTGCTGCGTCGCCGAATTTTCCCAGCAACTGATCCGACCGAATCCGCTGTTGCTTACGCTCGGGAACTCCCAGCTTCAACTCGCGTTTTTCGGTATACGTGTACGTGATCGGCACGCTGAACGGGCCGATCAGTCGTTGCCATTCCTGCTCCTTCTCGTTTGTCGAACGTTTGGTTTCTTCGATTTGCCTGTGCGGATACCGCCAAAGCTTCAGGCTTTCGACGGACCAACCGCCAACTTTTGCGAGTCGTTGTAACAAACCGTCGCGTCCGTCGTCGCCAACTGCCGGATCATACAACACACACTGCTCGCTGGCGGGAAGTACCTGTTCCAGATTGTGCATTCGCCGACACCAGAAATTCGAGGTCGACATCGTGAAAACGGCCGGATCGCGCAAATCGTCGACTGAAAGGGGATAGGGCTCATTCCCGGACATTTGTTGCAGCCATTCGGGATGCGAAACGATTTGGCTTAACGTGGCTGCCTTGATTGCACCCCCATCATCGGTGCCGCCGAAGATTGGCAGTCCGAGTCGCAAGTCATACAAGCAGACCTGGTTCTCGATGAGCACTCCGAGTAACCATTTATCACTGGTCTCTTTGAGATCTGATTTTGCCCGCAGGATGACACAATCGATTCGAAGTTGCCTGAGGATCCCGGAGCAGACCCATGCGCGATCTTCGGTGGTACCGCGACCGAGTTGCATAATCAGAAATGGCATCAACGGAAGTTCGATCTCGTCGATTTTCCATATCGCCACGTTTCGGCAGACGAAGTCAACCACGATTCCCGCACGCTGCAGTTCATCGCGGCCACGATCGGACAAAAAGCCTGAAATGGTCCGGTCGAACAGGGCATCGCGCACGTGAATGGCATCGAGTCCGTCGAATTGGGGTTGAGCCAACCGGTTCGCTTCGTCTGGAATGATCCATCCGTCAGGTGCCTTCACGGGAACCGGTTCGTCAGGCGTTCCATGCGCCTCGATTTGTTTGAATCGCCAGGAGTTCAGCAGATTAACCGGCTTGTCGGTCGCGGCGTTCACACCATAATTTTCGGGCCTCAACTGATAGACGGCACTTGTCAGAACGTCGTCCGCTGTCGCACCAGCGTTTGCTTTCGCGGTCTTGTCGGAATCGCCCGCTTCGGTTTTGTCTTTTTCGACCTTCGACTCCGGTTTTTGAACGCACCCGAAAACGGTGATCGCGAGAACTGTGGAAAACAGACCCAAGAGAGGTCGTCGCGGATTGCCGCTCGACTGATTCCGGTTTCTGTCTGCGATTGTGTCAATTGAGGTCGGTCGATTATTGGTCGGCATGAAATCGTATTTTCGATCGGAAATTGGCGGGAAAATCATCAAGTTGCTGGTTTAAACGGGACGCTGCCAATTGGCTTGGACAGTGTAAAAGACTGCATTTCCTGAGACCTATGACATTACGCTCTCTCGACGAATGGAATTCGACGTCGTCACGTACGCAAATCGGGCCAAAAATGTTTGATCAGGCGACAAGGAGGAAAGGAAATAACAGTGAATGAAAAAGAGGGACTGGCACCAGGAAGGCCCCCGGCGCGCAGGGGGTCTTCTTTTTCAGCCGGTAAATTTCCACTGCCGGTCACCTGAAGGCGGTTTGCGGACGGAAAAGATGCCTTCCTGGAACGCGGATTTATGCCGGGAACATCGGAATCGCATTCAATATCAGGCGTCCTGAAGGGTGTCTGCGGATGGCAAAATCCCTGTTTTCTGACGCACGAAGTATATCGTGGCGTTGTCGTGAAAGATAATGAGCCACGCTCGCAGGAACGTGGCTCAGATTTTTTAAATGACGCGGAACGGTTTTCGGTTCGCAGGAACCGTCGAATGCATTTCCATTCAGCCCTTGCCGCCCGTTCAGTCTTCGTAATGGACGACGACCTGGCGATTGGTGGATCGGACAACGACAGCGTACTTGCCGTAGTCGTATCGAACCTTGTTACCGTCACGCGTAACCTTTATGTGTCTCGGATCGCAGGGTGGAACGCACACCTGGACGTTAACACAAGTCTTGCAGCAGGCATCCTTGCTGCAGGGATCGGGAACCTGAATGATCGTCGATACGGCACACGGCGAAATATTTCGCTCTCCCCGGTACCGGACATTTTGGTAAATCTCGGATGCAGAACCGGAAATCGAATAACCGGAGCCACCCATTACGGGCGACTGGGCAGAATACGGACTTGTGGGGTACTGATTCAACTGGGAATAGTACGGATCCGGGACAGGCGACAACGAATCGGGCATCGGAATGCCACCGCTTTGCCCCAACAGGATCGGTGCGAATGCCGTCGGAACCGATGTCCGTACGATACGTCCTTCGGCGGCCACAACACATGTCGCCAAGAGGGCGACGCAGACTCCGCACAACAATGTTCTTTTCATCGAATACTCCTTACTCTTTTTCTTTCTTGATCGCCGCATCAGCAGCGATACGCAACTCTACCTGATGACCTCATCAGAGGCCGACGGTGTCCAAACCATCCCTCCGATTTTGTCGTCAAAATGCGGACGACGCTACGGATAGGAATAATGGGTTGACATTGCCGACGCAAGGGGACAGAGGTAGAAACATGGTGAGTGCTTCAACAAAGTCCGTCTGGCGATTGCACCAGCCAGCCCGCACAAGCATAATTGGTCGGTTGGCTTTGTTGCAATATTTTTGGCCAGTTCGCCTGATTAATGCAAAAATCGGTCCGGTTTTCAATGGGGATTCCGTCATGTTGCAATTCCGAAACATCGTCCTGAAGGGGCCGAATCGGGAGCGGCAGCATTGCGAGCGAGCGGCGTTTTTGTCGGTACTCCTGTTCACCGTCGTTTTTGCAACCGTTTTGAACGCTCAAACCAAACCCGCGAAACCGAAAAGCGGAGCGGGAATTCGAGTCGACGACAAAGGTCGAAAATTCATCAACAACATTCCGCTGGATGTCTTTTTCGACAATCCGCTGGAAATCGTGAGCAGCAACAAGAATCCTGCCGGAACGGCAGAGGCTCCTCCAACTGCCTCGACCAAAACAGAGGCCGCTCCTCCGGCTTCGACTCCATCCGGGTCGACTCCGCCCGCCAAAACGGGCGAAACCGCCTGGCAAGAAGTGATTCCGATGGACGAGCTTCAGGGGGAAGTCAAAACCCTTCGTAACAGCCTGACAAAAGCCATGACGAATCCCGCAAGTTACAACTCCAGCTTCAAGGCGATCGCGATCGACGGAGCGGAAATGGCCGCATTGGCCAGCATCGTTCAGCAACACACCGATACGTTGTCGTGGAAAGACAAATCGCAATACGCTCGCGACTTTGGTGCTCAGTTGAATCAGTCAGCGGTCGGTCTCGGCAAAGAGAATTTTGAAAAGACCCGCGCGGCGTTCCGGCGACTCGAGTCTGTACTGGATGGCTCGATCCCTGCAGATGCCGGGAGTGTTCCGGAGAATCGACCGTTTCATGAAGCCGCTTCGCGTAAAGCGCTGATGAAGCGGATCGAAAAGGCCAAGGATTGGCTGAAGCAGGATGTGAACAGCGAAGCCAAGTTCAAATCGATGGCCGCTCAAATCAAGCACGAAGCTGCCATCATTTTGGCATTGGCGACTGTGGTCACCACCGAAGGATACGAATATGTCACCGAAGATGAATATCAAAAGCATGCCAGATCGCTGATTGACGGAGCCCGTGAAGCTTCTTCAGCCAGTCAGGACGAATCGTACGACCGGTTCAAACAGGCGGTCGATC
>JANXOO010001035.1 GCA_025353525.1 Schlesneria sp.
ACAAGTTGATCCCCTCGGGACTCAGCAGGATCGTTCCCTTCAAGTCCCAGATCTTGCACTGCTGAATCAAATGATCGCGCAGCGGCTTCAAATCAGCGAGCGGTGCGAACTTGTAGGCGGCAATATTGGTCACGTTCGGCATGGGATCGGGTTTGGTTGCAAGAGCTCGTGGAATGCGGGGTAACGTGTGTCGTTCAGCGACCGGCAGGACAGAAAATACCAGTCGCTGAAAAAGGGGGACAGGCACGAGGAAGACCTGGAGCCTTTTTACTTTTTCCGGAAGCGGTACTCCCGTTCCTGCCGGTTATCTTAAAGGTAACCGCGTTTCAACCGATCAGATAGCGAGAATTGCAGTGTGTTTCGCGTCAATTTGTGACGGTTAGGAAGCCTTGTCCATTTTCCGGTGGCCGGGTGTACTGGATGTAACGGGAGTGCCGAAGAATCAGCACGACTCCGGTTTTACCCGACAGGGCGACCGGATTGTCGTGGCCATATCCGCCGGTACGCCCGGCTGATATGGAATTTGTGCCGATCGTCGCTGTGTCGCCTATTGAAAAGACGTCCTGGCGACTACGACTTGCAGAACGGCGACATAGAAGCCCCAACGCCTTCGACGATTGTGCTCCAATGTTGTCGAAGAAGAATTGAGACCGGCCTGAGTTTGACAGGAGGAACCGTGCAATACAGCGACCGTTGGAAACTGGTCTGGACCATACTGTTCGTCAGTATGTTCGCACCAGTATCACGCGCCGACGAGCCGACAATCGAAAATGCAGCGGTCTCACAGGAAGAATCGTTGTCTCACCAAATTGACCTGGTGGCGGGACAAGCACCGGCGCGCAATCAGCAGCCCGACCAGTTCACACAACTTCTGGATCAAGCGATCGAAATTACCAGCAAGCGGACTCTGACCGCGAATGCTCATTCGCCGTGGCAGATTTTTCACTGTATTCTGGCCATGCGACGTGAAACCGTGTTGCGACTCGGCAATGAAAAGGTCAATGCCATCGACTGGCTGTCCACCGCCGAGCCACAGTTCGACAACCAGCCGTGGTTGTTGAAAACACCTCACGGGGCGAAATTTCACAGCTATACACGCAAGTATGCATTTGAAGGCCATCCTTCACAGTTTCTGGCGCTGTTGTCGCATTCGAACCTGCCAATGGATTTCGAATTTCACGTTCAGGGCGAGGTTGTCACACTTACCGACCTGGTCAACAACACGATGAAAGAAGTGAATACTGCGGAAGAAGTGACATGGGTCTTGTGGGCGTTGCAACATTTCCTCAAGCCGGATGCCGTCTGGGTCAATCACGCCAACGAAACGTGGAGCATCGAACGACTGGTTCAAATTGAATCGGCTGCTCCGGTCGTAGGGACCCCTTGCGGTGGAAACCATCGATTGTTCGCGTTGACTCGGGCTCGCGACAAATACCTTCAGAGCGGCGGAAAATTGCGCGGTGCCTGGCATCAGGCCGATCTGAAAATCAGGCAGCACATCGAAATCGCCAGATCACTGCAGAATCCAGATGGATCGTTTTCGAGTGATTGGTACAAAGGTGCAAATTATACGACCGATGTCAATCCGCGTTTCAATTCGACCGGCCATACGATGGAATTTCTGGCCGCCAGCCTGCCAAACGAACGGCTGAATGAGCCCTGGGTCAGGAACGCCGTCTGGATGCTTTCGCGAGAACTGATCCAGCACCGTGACACACAAATTGACTGCGGTCCGCTCTTTCACTCCCTGGACGCGCTAATTCTCTATCGCGACCGGATTCGACCAAAAGAACCTGTTTCTGAAATCGCGAGCCAACCCTCGTCGAAACCGCCAGTCGCAATGACGATACTTCCACCCGAGCCCGAAATCGGATCAAGCGCAGACCCGAAGCTTGCAAACGGACCTGCGAAGCCGGTTCGAAAAGTCGAGACGATCACGAAACTTCCAACCGAAATCAAACCTGGTACACCGGATGCGCAACCCGTCCCACTACCGATCCCCGAAGCGTCGGCCGTCCCGGCCAAAATGACCCCGCCCAAACCGGCTACACCCGGCATACGGTCTCCTCAAGCGAGTCTGCCGAAGGTGAATCTTCCGACAACAGCTCCGGTGGCACCGTCAACACCGACCACACCGACCACACCGACCACAAAGTTATCGAACGATTCGACAAAAATTACCAGGTCGTCGGTACCGCAAATCGATCCGTCGAAGTTGCCCAATGTCGGACAAGCGGCAGCCCCGCGCAAACCGGCAGGACCAATCACTGAACCCAAACGGACAGCTCGCAGCAAACGGCCAGTGGCGCTGCCGCCAGCGCTGTTGCCCGATCTTTCTGCGACACCGGTTTCGCTCCCTGGTTTGCCAGTCGTTATTCCCGATTTGCAACCCGGTACGATAAATTCCGACGCTGCGGGCGAACCGATCGAGCTCGAAAAAGTGCCGATGCAAGCCCTGGATGATTTGATGCCTACCGGATCTTCGACGGAATCTGTAATCGAATCGGATGAGGCAATCTCGGCGCTCGAACCCGCGAATCGGGTTATTTGAAAAAAACAGACGCGAGGAGCAGTTCACGGCAATGCTCGCTCGCGGTGTGCGTTGCGTCGCATCGTGCTTTTGATGCTTTGATCGATTCGAGGCATATTCAGGACGACGATTCACCGGGGAAGACAATACGAGGGCGAATACAATCGTTCGAGACATCAATCTCGCCGATTCCCAGCAGCAACCGGTCAGCGCCAATGAGAGCAACACGAGTGCCAACCGGTTCAGTCGCCGAGTCGGCATGCTGAACCGACCCGCTACTCACCACTTGCCACCCGCCACATCCCGATATGCTCTGACCGCGACGAATCGCGATGATCTCATCCGGTGTCAATTGTCGCTGCGGAAAATGAGATACGACTTTGATGGCCGGTTGCAACAACCGCTCGATATTGTCGCTCGTCATTTCTTCCGGCCCGATGGCGTTGTTCGCATCAAACGGCCCGACCGCCTGACGACGAAGATGCGTCATGATCGCTCCGCATCCCAGTCGATGACCCAAATCGCGACCGATCGACCGAACATAGGTGCCACTGCCACACACGATTTCCAGTTCGAATACAGGTGACTGGAAATCGGTTACGATGATCGAATGAATCGTTACAGTGCGAGCGGCCAGATCGACAGTTTCACCACGTCGAGCGAGATCATAAGCCCGCTGTCCGCAAACGTGAATCGCTGAAAACTGAGGCGGTACCTGAGAAACTGTCCCGATGAATTCCGGTACCAGAGCATCAATATGGGCTCGTTCAATGTGCGAGACATCGCCACCCGGTGTAATCGTCCCGGTGATATCATCCGTATTGCTGAATTGACCAAGCTGAAAACGGGCCAGGTATCTCTTTTGTCCTTCCTGTGCAAACGCAATCAGCCGGGTCGCGTGCCCCACACACACGACGAGGACTCCGGTCGCAAGGGGATCCAGGGTCCCGGCATGCCCCGCTTTTGAAGGCCGCACCAGCCGGGCAACACGATTGACAACGTCCCGAGACGTGAGACCAATTGGCTTATCGAGATTAAGGATACCGCAGTAATTCAAAGTCACTATTCAATGTTGGAGTTCATGCTTCAGCCTGTCTTCGCTGGTGTTCAGGCTTTAGCCTGTCATCGATGAAGTTGAGGAGTCAGCCTGTCCTGGATTCAAATCATCCTTCAACGCACTTCGCCAACTCGATACCGGATCACTCTTGACACCTGAATCTGACTCCTGAATCCCGTCCGGACTCCGGCGAAGAAAAGTCGATCCCCGATTGATGCAATACAAATTGCCAGTCATGACCATCATGAAAGCAGGAACGATTGCGACCGCCATTCTTGGCCGCGTAGAGCGCTTTGTCAGTCCGTTGAATCAGTTCTTCATCCGTATCACCGGCTCTCACTTCATCGACCCCGATCGAAGTCGTGATTTGCAGTTCGAGTTCGCCGACTTTGAATCGGCTGTTAGCAACCGCAATTCTGGCTCGTTCTGCCGCCCGGAAGGCGTCACCTCGCGTCGTTCCGGGCAAAATCGCGACGAACTCTTCACCACCGAAACGAGCGACGAAATCAGATTCCCGCAATGTGTTTTCAATGCAACGAGCGAAACTCTTCAGCACCTGGTCACCGACCATATGACCGTATCGATCATTAAATCGTTTGAAGTGATCGATATCAAATATCAATAGCGACAATGTCGATCCGTCGCGGCGGCGTGCAGAGAAAACCCGATTCAGTTCGCGTTCAAGTCCGCGACGATTCGGAATTGCCGTCAACACATCCGTGTGCGATTCTTTCATAAATGACATTGCTTCCTCGCGTTGTCGATTGATCTCGCTTCTGGCTTCCTCCAGTTCGTCGTGCAGTTTCCTGTTTGCCGAAATCAACTTCTTTGTCGCGGCGAGGGCACTTGTTGAATCTCCTTCTGTCGGACTTTCAAGCGATGCTGAGATCTCACCAATACTGTGAGTATGCTCGCTGACCTGGGTATCAACCTGCGAGGTCAACTCGAGTAGCGAATTCAACAACGAGTCGACCTGCGCTGCATCGCTTGATTCCGGGGGTGGTAGCACAGACGCACCAATCTCGCCGGGAATCGGGTTGACACCTCGATATTGGCGCCATGTACAACGCAAATAGCCCGCGACTCCGCCGATGAGGCAGGCAGCGAGTAACGAAAGTATAAAAAACAAACTCATTTCTCAATTTTTCTGATCGTCGTTCATATGATGAGAGAGTCGATCGACCGAACTCGTCCTGCTTGTGTTTCCTGCCTTCAAAAATGGAAATCAGATGAAAGAACTCGCCCTTCGGTCACATTGAAAATTGTCGGCAACGGTTTCACAACTGAAGAAATTCCAATTGCAAGACGACCGAACTTCGATGTGACAAGCAATTGTAGCATGACAAATTTCAACGTGCCGTCAAAATACTGACACCGACCAGGGAATTCCCTGATGTTGGGGTTCCTGTTACTCCGGCTCGCCATCGCCAGTAAACTGCGGGTGCCGGAACGCGAGGTATAGCAACTCGTTTCCACCCGGCTCGCCGTATTGGCTTTCGATGTTTTGCCACACTCAAAGCCGTGAAGATTCCTGGCGAAAAAGGTGACCTCGACCGGAAAAGTCACTGTCAACAACGATGGATCAACCGGTCGACGACAGGCTTTGAACCATCACCTGATTCGCTTCAAACAGTTTTTGATTCAATGCCGATGCGGCATCCTGACTCTGTTTGAGTCGCAAGGCGGCATTCACCCGGCTGCGCAACTGAACCATGCTTAACGGCTTGACGAGATAATCATCGGCCCCGGCGGACATCATTTGAGCCATTTCGTTCGGGCTCGAACGACCGGAAAACACGAGTACCTTCAGATTGCCAAGTCCGATCCTGTTCCGCACGTTCCTGAGAAAATCCAGGCCCGACAAAACCGGCATTTCGATGTCGGTCAGGACCAGATCGTAGACGTTGTCATCGAGAAGCTTCATCGCTGTTTCGCCATTGTCCGCTTCGTCGCAATCGATACCCTCGAAAATCAGCGACAATTTGACGCACTTCCGAACCGTCGCTTCGTCGTCAACAACCAGTACACGAGGCCTGGAACGCATTCCGCTGATGGAAGCTGCTGGCAAGTTCCCAATGTTTTTCGAGCCACTGCCATTTTCGGCGTCATTCTTGCGCTTGTCGAAAAACGGCAGCAGTGCCGCCATGACCGCCGCAGGCGTCTCGAAGCGATCACAAGGTTTCACCGCCATCATTCGGGCCACAACACCCGCTAGTTCCGGTGGAAGGTCCGGACGCAAATCGAGTATCGATGGCGGCGACTGATTCATTCTGCGCAAGAAATCTTCAACAACCCGACCGGTCGAAACGAACGGTGTCTGGCCTGTCAGGCACCAATACAATGTCGCGCCCAGACTGTAAATGTCGGCACGAATGTCGACGGAACTGGCATCCTGAGCCTGTTCGGGAGCCAGATAGTCGACCGTCCCTAGCCACGATCCGGGGTTGGTCATACGGCTTTCAGCATGTCGCGACAGGCCGAAATCGAGCAGTTTTGACACCCCTTCCGGCGTCAGAATCACATTCGACGGCTTGATATCCCGATGTATCAAATCCTTGTTACAGATTTCCTTCAGGGCACCGGCCAATTGAAAGACGACGCGGCAGGCAATCTCTTTCGACAAGGCGCCCCCCTCAACAACCGATTCTTCAAGGGTCTTTCCGGGGATGTATTCCATTGCGAGATAAAGCAGTCGTTCATCCCGCGATGCATCACCGATGAACTCGCCTGCATCGATGACTGATACGATATTGGAGTGGCACAATTGCGCCATTGTCCATGCTTCGTTCTCGAACCTCTTGAGAAAATCAGGGTCCGTCTCGCCGGTAATGGCCTGAATCTTGATCGCCACGAAACGCGGAAGCCGGGTATGTTCGGCTTTGTAAACCTGCCCCATCGACCCGCGACCCAAGGGTGCCACGATCCGGTAATTTCCAACCACAAGCCCGAATCTCTGTCCCGTTCGAATACGTTCTGCCTGATAATCCGTCAGCAATTTGCACGTAACGAGGGCCGCCAACAAGTGATTTTCGTCCACTTCATACACAAGGTCTTCGCGGATCGAATCATCGAGCCGCTCCCAGTCATAGCGACGAATCACGGAAATCGATAGAAGTTCCGCCAACAATCCGTGCGGAATCTGCCACACGGAATCAGTGTGCGTTCCCGGCGTTGTCCTTCCGGGAGGACAAATCGTCGGAGAAAGCTGGCTTGTCATGAAAACTCCAAAGACGCCGAAAACTCGCGGTTGGCCCCGCCTGATCGTCATCCGATACTACAGCGCGTTCAGAGGAACAACTGCCCCTTGTACGTCTGGTGTGGCGAGCAATTCAAAATGGAAACCACTCGCAGCAGGCGCGACGATCTCGTTGGGGAATTACCGTCGATCACGTAATCGAACGAGATTGATTCGACTGGCGAAATAAAACGGAATGAATCTCTGAAACCGGACCAAAAGTGCATCGAGGTCGAACTGCAACCTGTGTGTTGGCGATACCGATCAAACGCATTGCGCTGAAGGCGCCTTAAAAGCGGCGCATACCCGGTCACCGATTCGTCAAACGACTCCACTCCAGGCACCTGCCGTCACATACCCGGCGTCAGGAGCAGTTCAGGCAATTCCGACGACCGAGTCCCTGCGATCGGCGGATTGTCGCGCGACCGAAAAGTAAACACGACCGAAAATTTGGTTTCCTGCGAAAGGTTTTGGCTGGCGGCGTGCAGGGTCCGGCAGTGAAAAAAAAGAACGTCTCCCGGTTCCAGCACAACGAATTCCTTCGATTCAATCAATCGACGGTTCGCTTCGGGATCGGTGCGAAAAAAGAGCTGGTCGTCCAGGCGGCTGCGATCCAGAATCAGCGTATGCGATCCGGGGATGACCTGCAAACAGCCGTTTTCAGGCCGTTCCTTCCCAAGTGCGATCCACGCATTGATCAATTCAGGCCGCTGAAATGACCAGTAGCGAATGTCCTGATGCCAACCGGTTTCGCTGCTGTATTTTGGCTGTTTTGTCATAATGCAATTGTGATGTGCCAGCGGACAAACGATCCGAGGCCCCAGCAATTGTTGAAGTCGTCCGAGTACCTGGGGGCGAATCATCCATTCAGTGAACAGAAAATCGCGACTGTGGGCCTGCAGCAGCCGACGTATGGTACGGCCTCCTTCAGCGTCCAAAGACGACGGTGAGCCGGGATAATGGACATTGGCTTCGAATTCGACCGGTGCGATACCGTCGCGCAGTCCGATGTCTGTGACCTGCCGCATCCGGGCGACATCCGCATCACTGGCCAGACCGCGAACGACGATATATCCGTCGTGGCGAAACCGGTCGAGCTCGGATTGACTGAATTGAAGGTACTGCGAAACCGTCGAGACAGACTGCACTTCGAGAAACTCCCGGTGAATTCTGATTGATCACAATTCAGGTCGATTGCGATTGTTCACAATCGCTGTGATTTCGCCTGATCCAGGTCGGCGTCATTCACAATTTGATGTCGTATTCCTTGATTTTGCGATACATCGTCCGTTCGCCGATCCCCAGCAAATGAGCGGCTTCTTCCCGCTTGCCTCCGGTGATCTCAAGTGCCCGTTGAATGTAGTACTTTTCGATCTCGACCAGCGGACGTCCGACCAGGGCATCGGCACCGAAAGCGGCACCTGGTCCGTCGGTGATTTCAGGGTTCATTCCCTGTGGAGCGATGTCCCCTGGCAGGTCGTCCAGATCAAGACGCCCGTCCCGATCAAGGATGACCATCCCTTCCATCGCGTTTCTCAATTCACGCACATTTCCGGGCCAGTCGTACGCAATCAGCGCCTGCTGAGCCTGGCGAGTCACGATCGGAACAGGGCGATTGTGTCGTGACGCCAGTTGTTTCAGGAACGAATCGACGAGTAAAGGGATATCGCTTCGTCGCTCGCGAAGCGGGGGGAGTTCGATCGAAACGACCGCCAGTCGAAAGTAGAGATCCTTGCGAAATGTTCCCCGTTTGACCCCTTCCTGCATATCGGCGTTCGTGGCAGCGACGACGCGGACGTTCACATCCATCTCTTCGTTGGATCCGATTCGCGAAACCTTGCGACCTTCGAGTACGCGCAGCAGCTTGATCTGCGTTGCCATCGGCATTTCGCCGACTTCGTCAAGAAATAGCGTACCGCCATTGGCATATTCAAATTTGCCGATTCGTCGCCCGACAGCCCCCGTAAATGCACCCGGTTCGTGACCAAATAATTCGCCTTCCAGCAGACTTTCAGGAAGTGCCGAAATATTCAGCGGGACGAACGGCTTGTTTTTTCGTTCGCTGTTTTGATGGAGCGCCCTGGCCGCTAATTCCTTGCCGGTACCGCTCTCGCCCAGGATCAATACGGTACTGTCTGTCGGAGCGACACTGCGCAGCTTTTCCATCACGCGATGCATTGCCGGACTGTTCCCGATCACGCCCTCGTAACCGAATTTCTCGTCCAGACGGCGACTGAGTTCCGCATTGTTGCGGAGCAATCGGACGCGGGTCGATGCCTTTTCGACGGCGTGTCGCAATTCGGTGATGTCAAGCGGTTTGGTCAGGTAGGTGTGTACGCCATGCTGACCTGCTGCCACTGCGGTCTTGATCGACGCGTGCCCGGTCAGCAGGATCACTTCTGCGTCTGGCAGTTCCTCTTTGG
>JANXOO010000577.1 GCA_025353525.1 Schlesneria sp.
GTGCAAAGGCCCAACGAGGCTGTGATTTTTTCGAAATCAGAGCTAGCAGGTCGATTGAGCTCGCGCTACAACACTCAGCATGAACACAACGCCCCCCAATTCCTCCCCTGAAGCTCGAGTCAAGCGTCCCGAGCGATGTCAAATCGAATGGCGTCCCGCATCGCTGGACCAGATGATTCCCTCCGACCACCGGGTCCGTTCGGTATGGGTGGAAACGGCAATCGAAAAGGGAACCACTTCGGCAGTGGGAAGGGGACCAATCGGCAATCGAAAAGGGAACCACTTGACTGACGCGTAATTGATCGTTGTTGTGGATAGAAAACTTCAGCGTGAGGTCAGAATTCTGATTATTTTTTCAGTTTGTCTTTTGAATCACGGCTTTGTCGGAGTCGATAACTATCGCCTTCGATGGCGAGGATTTCGACGCGATGCGTCAATCGATCAAGCAGCGCACCTGTCATCCGTTCGTCGCCAGCGAGTGTTTGCGGCCATTGTGCGAACGGAAGATTTGTCGTCACAATGAGACTGACTTGTTCATAGCAAAGCGAAAAGAATCCGAATAAGTGTTCGGCTGCTCGACGGTCTAATGGCAGATATCCCAATTCATCAATGACGATGAGCTCGAGCCTTTTGAGGCTGGCTTCCAACCTCAGGATCGTTCGTTCTTCGCGCGCTTCCAGATAAGTATTGACGAGTTCTGAAGCGGTGAAGAAACGAACGCGAGATCCTGCCCGACACGCATTCAAGGCGACTGCGATTGCGAGGTGAGTTTTTCCCACGCCTGGCGGTCCCACGAGAACGACATTCGTCTGATTTTTCAGAAAGTTTCCATTGGCCAGTTCGATGACCTTGGCCTTGTTGAGTTTGGGGATCTCGGCAAATCGGAAGTCGGCCAATTCCTTCAACGAAGGGAATCGTGCGTCAGCAATTCGGCGTCTGACGGCGTTGCTTTCCCGTGCGAGCAATTCGCACTGGCAGAGCTGATCCAAATAGGCTTCGTAGTTTGCATTCTCTTTGGAACACTCCTCGCCGATCTTCATGTGGTCTCGCAGGATCGCAGGCAGCTTCAATTCTCGAAGCCTTCCGGGCAGGAGCGAGGAACCAACAGGAGTCGTTGCTAATGAGTCATCTTTAACAGGCATGATTCGTCACCTTTTCCAAGTGATGTTCTTCCTTCTCGTTCGACGATGTGTCGAACGAGCCAATGTTTGGCGTTCCTCCCATTGATTCCATGACTGTCATTTGTTCGTTGGACAACAGTTCATCGTAGATCGACAGGCTCCGCAGGCCGGAGCCGCACAGCGCGAGCTGCGGCCGATCCGAGAGGTCGAGCCCTGCATAGGGCAGCGCAGGACTCCCCTGTTGCGTGGACTGTGTTTGCAGTTCGAGCAGGATCGCCTGTTCGTGAAAGACGCGTCTCTGGACACAGCGTTCAATCGCAGCCAGAAGGACTTCCCAAGTGTGGTGTTCGATCAATTGCAGGATCGCGATAAACTGACGCATTCCGCATTCCCCGTGACGAAACTCCAGTTCGCGACGTAGCACGGTCAGAGTGGTGTTTTCACGGACTTTCTGGAAAGGCATCGCACTTTCCAGCCAGCCGGGTTTTCGATCCAGCAGCGGAATGTAATGTTCGAACTCAAGTTTCCATTGCCCGGGTTCTCCACGCTCGTGCGAGGCGATGATTTGATCTCCCACCAGAACCTCGAAATGCGCGGCGTGAATCCGTAGTCGGGAATGTTGGCGGGCATACCGCACAGGGACGCTGTAGCGACAACGATTGTGAACGACGGTGGATTGTTTATCGATCCGCGCCGGCTCCATGACGCACGCCGGGAATGGATCAACGGGCAGGCCGCGAAAGAGTGGCGTCTCCTGGTCGAGCAACTCGCCGTAGGTCTTCCCCGTTTGTTTGCAAACCCGCTGCAGATCATAGGCGCAATTCGTGATGAGTAACACGTTGAGTTCCACGAGATCGGTGACTTGCGGAACGGGTGTTAAGTACGTTCGCTCCGTCCGCTTGACGGAGTTCTCGACATGCCCTTTTTCATTTCCACTCGCCACATTGCAAAAGCGAGTCTGAAACAGGTAATGACTTTTGAGTTCCATCAATCGGCGATTGAGGACGCGTTTGCGGCCGGTCAAGACCTTAATCACCGCGCTCTTCAAATTGTCGTAGGCCAACTGACTGGGAACTCCGTGGAGATACTGAAAGAGATGATTGTGGGCATCCAAAAAACTCGGCAAGTCATCCTTGGCGTACGCCCGCACGAACGTCGCTTTGCTGAAAGGAAGTCGCGCACAAAAGAAAAACAGAACCGTGGAATGTCCGTTGAGAATCACGGTTCCTTCACCCCAATCGATTTGGATTTCAAAGCCAGGCGGATAGTCCATCGGTGCGAAAACGGGAGACGCGATCTCCGCTTTTCGACGGCCCGAAACGTAACTGCTTACGCTCCGAAGCGACCCCGGGAAATTGTGTTCGGCCACCAACCGTTCGTGGACTCGGGCACCCGAATGGCGCTGCTTCCTGGGAGCTTGTCGGTCTTGATCGAGCCAGGCGTCAATGATCGGTTTAAACGAGTCGAGGATGGGACAGGCCCGGGGAGCCTTGAGAGTGTATTCAATCGGACTCGCACGCTGGACAGCCTTGCGAACCGACTTCCGTGCAACTCCGAGTTGCTTGGCAACCTCCCTTTGAGAGACACCTTCAACAAGAACCAGTCTGCGAATACGTTCGAAATCGTCCATGGGAAGCACCTGTCGTACACTCCTGGTGAATTGACGGAAGAAAAATATCTTCAGTCAACCACGCAGTAGAGTGTTTTGCATCAGGTGGTTCCCTTTTCGATTGCCGATTGGTCCCCTTCCCACTGCCGAGGTGGTTCCCTTTTCAATTGCCGTTTCCAACAGGTCGCTCAGTAACAAACTTGTGTATTGGGTCAGGCGTTGGCGTCGACCAGTTAAATGCAGCCATTGGCGACAGATATGCTATGCTGACACTCCAAATTCCAACG
>JANXOO010001069.1 GCA_025353525.1 Schlesneria sp.
AATCGCCGTTTCCGTCAGTCTTGTGAGCGTCCTTGAGCGAACGCTGTTGACTGATTCTGTCGGGCAACGGCAATGGCCTTTCTTTTCCGTGCCGCGACTCCTTTTGTTACTCGTCTATTTGGGTAGCCTTTGGCATGCCCACTCGAATTCAGACAGGAACCGGTATTCGCAGGAAAATCGGGCTGACTGGTTGAACATTTGCGAGTGGATTGATGAACACTTGCCAGTAGATGCCGTTGTCCAATCGCCAACGAACGGATGGGCGTTCAAATGGTTTGCGCATCGTGCGGAGTACGTTGCGTTCAAGGATTGTCCACAGGATGCGGCGGGAATTGTCGAGTGGAATCGACGGTTGAACTTCCTGCAAAAGTGGTTCGAGCAGAACTATGCGGACGAATTATATTCAGCAGTCGAACTGCGCGATCTTCGTCGGCAGACCGGGATCACGCATTTGCTGACAGATCGACTGGGGCCATTGGAGCTCGAGCCGGTATACCGGAACGGCACATTTCAGGTCTATAACCTGAAGTCGCTCGATCGCTGAGATTACGTGTGTCCTCCGTTGTCCTCGCTCCCGCAACCTCGCGTCCGATCTGATATTGTTTGCCGCGTGTCGAATCTTTTTCCGCGTCCGCAAAATGTCCAGTGGCAGCCCGTGTCATGGCAATCGGCATCGATCCGACTGTCGATTTCACGTTCAAGATGTTGCTCGGCAGTCCGGAACATCCCGGGTTGACGATCCATTTTTTGAATTCGACGCTGGAGGAGCCGAGGATCTCGGAGGTCGAGTACCTCAATCGGTTTCAGGATCGAAAGTACGACGATGACAAGTTGTCGGTCCTGGACATTCTGGCGATCGAGGATCATCGGCGACGACTGAACATCGAGATGCAGTCGTCGCCGACGAAGGAGTTGCCGCAGCGATTGGCGTTTTACAACGCGCGGTCTTATGTCAATCAGTTGACCCCGGGGGCAACTCTACGGTGATGAAAACTTGGGGTTGACACGGAAAATTGTGGTATCCGAAAGAGGGTAAATCCGTTTCGGGTTTGCTGTGTTTCGCCGAGTATCCAATCCTTGCAACGACTGGCCTTTAACCGTGAGTCTCCGTAACAAATCTCGCCCGATCACTTTTTCATGTCAACCCCAGGTTTTCATCACCCTGGACTTATCCCCATTGATGCACCCATTTCTGCACCGACTGAAAATGGGCACCACGACCAAACCAGAATCATTAAGAAATTTGAGGCTCACCCAATGTAGCCCTGTCGCTCCGCGACAGGTGTGCCGAGTCGCGAAACAGGCTCGTACCAATCAGTCATACAAACCATAATCCGGTGTATGTTTTTAGTTTTCGCGTTTCTTTGATTCGGAAACGCCATCGCTTTTTTAACGTCGCCGGCTCGGCAACAGTCATGCGGGGTTGCGCTACGGCATACCTGTCGACGGAGCGACAGGGCTAGTGGTTTGTCAGGTTTGAAATTTAGGGTTGCGTCGATTTAGGAAATCGGCGCTAATTTGGAG
>JANXOO010001087.1 GCA_025353525.1 Schlesneria sp.
TGTCACGGGAATGATCGGTTGTAACGCGAGGTTCACACTTTCTTTGCATCATTGCCGCCTTGCGTCATTGCGTTCAATTTCCTGATCTCGTTCGCCGTATTTTAGTTAGGCTTTCGCGTTTGATCTCAGGTGGAGGTGGGCTGATGAGTCGAGTCAAAAAACTCAGGAATTTAACGCAAAGGTGCGAGGGTGAAAAGTAGTTGGACAGCGCCACTTTTGACGAACGAAGTTCCATAATATTATTATAGTAAATGACTTGTGACGACCCATTCCAGAGAGCGATCAAATCCGATCACTTTCATCATAACGTATTATTATAAAGTGCTTTACGCCTCTTTTTGATCGAAAAGTAGCGATGTCGAGGTAGGCAATGGATCAACACGCAGAATCCATTTTTTTAATGTCGTGAGACGTTGATTGTTCGATGTGGTGCCCTGGTTAGGGGTACGATCGCACGCCTCATTGCCGGACGCGAGCGGATTAAGTACGCTTTCTTTGGGTTGGAATGTTCGCCGTGATTGGTTTCGCTGCCGGATTTTGTGGTACAAATCGCCCAAACTCCGAGGATTTTTCGTGAGAGAACAGCAAGTTCAGCCGAAATCGATCAGAAACCGATTTCCCTTCGTTGACAATGTTGGCTTGCAACAATAGTATCTCCGATCCCCCGCCGCATGGTCGCCGCAGAGATGCTGTTGACTCAGCGTCCGTATCTCAGTTTGGCTGAGCGTGTTTGGTGTTGCGGGGTGGTCCGCCCCGGTCGTTAATCTGCGGCGGACAAAACCGGTTTGTTATTCGCACAATGTGTGTGTACAGGAATTTCGCGTGAGCGCCACTAAACAAGATCGAATTCGGATCCGAATGGAGGCCTACGATCATTCCGTGCTGGATCAGTCGGCGGCAGAGATTGTCGATACTGCCAAGCGTACAGGGGCTGTTGTGCATGGGCCGGTTCCTCTGCCAACGCGGATCGAGCGGTATACGGTTCTGAGAAGCCCGCATATCGACAAGAAGTCGCGAGAGCAGTTCGAGATTCGGACTCACAAGCGGCTGATCGATATTCTTCAGCCCACCGGCAAGACGGTCGACGCTTTGAATAAGCTGTCGCTGCCTGCGGGGGTTGATGTGAAGATCAAGGCGTCCGCTGGCTAGGTTGGGTGCTGGTTGTGTTTGATCGCCGGGTGGTTGGTTGCCTGGTGAATCGGTTGGTTTGCGATTCATGAGAGGGTTGGGAGTCATGGCTGTGGGCTTGCTTGGCTGCAAGGTGGGTATGACGCAGGTTTATGACGCTGCGGGGGCGGAAGTTCCTGTGACGGTTGTGAAGGCTGGTCCCTGCGCGTTGCTGCAGTTGCGGACGATTGAACGAGATGGTTACGAGGCGGTGCAATTCGGGTTTGGGC
>JANXOO010001168.1 GCA_025353525.1 Schlesneria sp.
TTGAGAACCCGTGCGGCGTCTTTCAGGGCGACACGTCGCAGGTAGGCGGACGCCAGGGTGATGAAAACCTGGGGTTGACATGAAAAAGTGATCGGGCGAGATTTGTTACGGAGACTCACGGTTAAAGGCCAGTCGTTGCAAGGATTGGATACTCGGTGAAACACAGCAAACCCGAAACGGATTTACCCTCTTTCGGATACCACAATTTTCCGTGTCAACCCCAAGTTTTCGTCACCCTACCCGCCACCTCCCAGGGGTTCGATTCGTGTTCCTTTCGGGGAGGCATTTTCGATCGAACCTACATACGGATTCGGGTCGAGTCCGTCGAATCGAAACCGCCCCTGCGCGTCGGTTTTCGTCGTTGCCGCATCTTCGCTGCTCGCCCTTCTTCAATCGCGAGGAAAGAGCCGGATTTTCGCGTCGGGGATCGGCTTGCCGGTCGCCAGATCGATGACGATTCCTGTCGCACTGACGCCTGCTTTGAGTCGGATTTCGTTCAATTGACCTGGCTTCAATTTGTGCGACGGACGTGTGCCAGTGTTCACTGCCCCCCGTTGACAGGAACAAATTCCAGTTGAAGCAGTGACCAGGTCACAAACGGCATCAACAACATCGATAGCAAACCACCCATGGCGGTGGAGTACCTGATTTCTGCGCGGCGAGCCGGAATCGATCGCAAAACTGCGGCAACCAGCAGCGCAATCACCACCGATTGCCAAATCGAATGGGCCAATACGGCGACGATCGTTTCGCTGAAATCCGCAAGTATGTTCGGCAGAAATCGGGACATGTGTTGTTCCTTGATCGGGAATGAGCGAAACGGGGCGGTCGTCACCGTGTCGCTGTCGCGTGCGGTCGTCCCGCCGATTTTGTGAACTGCTGCGAAACCTGCACTTGGCGTTTCCTGGACAGGGCCGTAGAATAAAGTCACCACGTCTTAAACTCCCTTCACCAATTCTGCGAGGACACATCATGTGGTTCACTGAAAATCCATGGCCGCCGATGTTGATGACCGGTTTGTGTGCGGTGGTGTGCTTCCTGGTCTGGAATTCGGACAGACGCAATCTGTATATCGTTCTTGGGCTGGTGCTTCTTGGTCTTTCCGGCGGAATCTACGCGGTTGAAAGGGTGATTGTGACGGAAGGCGAGCGGTTACAGGGTGATGTCGCGGTGTTGTGCGATGAATTCCGGCATCGCGACCCCAAAACGTTTGATCATTTCTCGGAGTCGGCGACAGACCTGAAAGCGCTTTGCAAATTGGCGATGGAAATCGTCGAGATTCGCGATGACCTGCGGTTGACCGATTTCCATACGACATTCACGAACGAAAACTCACGAGCCAGCGTTCATTTTCGAGCGAACGCGACGATCGCGGCTATGGGTTTTTCGGGCCATCATCCGTTTCGATGCATCCTGGGTTTTCGCAAAGAAGGGGGCGTCTGGAAGATTGTCGAAATGGAACGCCTCGACCCGATCAAGGGGGACAAAATCGAACCGATGGCCCATCGCTGACGACATTTTTCGTTGCACGCTTGAACTGCGATTGATCGTCAATTCGGGAATCGGAATTCGCGTCATTGACAAATGCCATAATGACCGAATGCAAGCCTCTACTGAAAGAACGAACTGATGACGGCCCCGGCAACGAGCGCTGTCAATCCGACACGCAAATTGTCGTTCGATCGAATGGGCATCGATTCAACCAGTGCCGCACAGATCGTAGCGGTACTACAAATGGAAAAGACCTCGGATAGCGGCAAGGCAGGCCGTGCTTCACTCCAATAGCAATAGGTTGAAGCGGACGTCCCCGCGACGAGGAAACAGAAGAACCCGGAGAACGTTTTGCGACGATTCCACGGTAAGTGCGGCCCTTTCAGCAGAAGTCCTCCAAACGTGGCGGACCCGTCTCCCAGGGCAAGTATCTGCAAGGTCATCAGCCCCAATTCTGCACGACCGGGAAAGAGCAAAATCCCGGCAAGGATGGGAGTCACGTATCCAAGAACGGCGTTCATCCAGTTTCGCTCACCGGTGCGTACAACATATGGTCGAAAGACTCGAGCAAAGACAATTGCAGATCCGGTGCATAAAAAAACGACGACCATCAAGGGAGTTCCCCAGACATCGGAGTGGGGAATCCAGGGTAGGCCGACAGGCAACAAAGCGGGTGTCATATGGAATAGACGACGTCGAAATTCTGTGACACCCAGTCTTTGCACGACGGAGGTGATTCCAGGAAACCTCGTGAACCAGCCGGGAAGCGGTAAACCGTGATTTGCTGCTGGAACTTCCGGAACGCCAAGGTTCGCAATGCCGCGTGTTGCTGAAGAAATACTCATTTCATTCACCCGAATCGGGGGTCTGGAAAACACTCGTGATTCGAAACCGGATGTTCAGCCGACCGGCAGGAAAGGAAATACCGTTCCCCGAAAAAGGGGGACATGCACCAGGAAGACCTCCGGCGCGCCGGGGTTCCCGTTTTTCAGCCGGTAAATTTTCCCCGGCCGGTCACCTAAAATGCATTTGGTGTACCAGTCACCATTGGGTTTGAAATTGGTGTTCCACAAACTCTATCGGTGCAATGATCTGCGACAAAAACCACGCCGCGAGTTATTTCATATTCGTCGTGCAGTGTCCGACGGGGCGCTTGCCTCCATCACAATTGCGGGTATCGCACTGCTCGTTTGACGCACAACCAGGTGCATGATCAATCACACGTTACGACATCGTTGCCAGGGACATTGCATGTATTCGAAAAAAGTGATGCGACTTGACCCGGGATATTGGCGACAGTTTCAGCCTGCCCCGCCAAAGCCCTCATAAATCATTGACACTAAATCATTCGGCATCAGTTTTGCGGTTCAATTGGGATAACGCGACCGGCAGGGAAGGAAATACCAGTCGCTTAAAAAGGGGGCCGGCGTCCCGGAAGGCCTGTCGCCGGGCCCCCTTTTTAAGCCAGTAGATTTTCCATTCCCAGTCGCCTGATGGGATTGGTGTGGGCAAGTCACACGTGGCCGTCAGGCCCGCTGACGATTGCCGTTCCTTGTTTCGACGACTCCTGAAGTCGATCTGTGGGAGAGAGTCAAATGCGTTTTGTTGTATTTTTGGGAACGCGAATCGTCGCGGCGGTTGTGTGCGTAGCGATGAAAATGGTGCATCTCATACCGGCGTCCGTCGCCACCGCTGCAATGATCGCCGCAGTTGTCAGTTCCGAGCCTGCCGTCACACGCACGAGGATGGGCATTGAAACGTCGGGGAACGCAGATTTACGAACGTTCGACAATGTCGAAACGAATTCAACCGTGGTGGCGTCCGATGAAAATGCCACAGTTGTCGATATCAACCGAAAAAATCTCGCCGAAAAGATTAGTCGACTCAAACGTGGTCGCGATTTTCTTCAGTCGCTTCATGGCTACACAGTGAATTTCGACAAACAGGAAGAGGTTCACGGAACGTTGCTCGACGAACAGTCCATGTTCATCAAATGTCGCCAAAAACCCTTCAGCATTTACTTGCGATGGGATCAGGGAGACACAGGACGAGAAGTGATTTTTGTCGCCGGAGCTGATGACGGAAAAATGATTGCCCATGATGGCGGCTGGAAGGCAAAAATTCCCGCATTTCAACTTTCTCCCGACAGTTGGCTTGCCATGCGTGATGCGCGATATCCCGTTACCAATGCTGGCCTGTCGTCTCTCATCGATGTCATGCTGGAGATTCACGAGGAAGATCTTTCTACTGCCAATTATGAGATCTGCAAAATTGAGAGCGGATGTGAATCGGACGCGCGGCCGAGCCTCAAATTCACCACAATTTACCGATCACCGGCCGCATCACCAGTTTACCGAAAATCGGTGACACATCTTGATTGCGATTTGAATCTTCCATTGCACACGGAACACTTTGGATGGCCTGCGTCGGGAAAAGCATCTGACCCTTCCGGGTGCGACGATTCGACGCTGATCGAACGCTATACATTTCGCAACCTGGCTTTAGACGCAGCGCTGACCGATGCCGATTTTGACCGCGCAAACGAGTCCTACAATTTTCATTGAGACATACCGCTCCTGCTGATTGTGAGCGGTGAGTATGACCGCTCTAAACTGCGACTGAATTTCCGGTTTCGCCGTTGAAATGCTCGTAAGAACCGTTGGAAGGAATCTGTAGCGACCGTCACTGACTGGTTGTTCGGCGTCGACTCGGACATAATCTCCGGTACTTGTCCATTTCCCGGTCGGAGAATGTTGTGCCGAGTTGGGCTGTCGAGCTGAGTTTGATCGTTTTGTTGGCGCTGTTGAACGGTTTTTTCGCCGCTGCTGAAATCGCAATCCTTACGGCACGTCGCGGAAGACTCGAACAATGGGCCAACGATGGCGATAGTTCATCGCGGGTCGCATTGGATCTGGCCAAAGATGCAGATCGATTCCTTCCCACGGTCCAGGTCGGAATTACTGTTGTCGGGACAATTGCATCGGCGTTCGCCGGTGCCCGGTTAAACGAACCGTTGACCCATCTGTTAGAAACGGTCCCGATCGAATGGATTGAAACCCGCGCCGCCGGATTGTCGTTTTCGCTGGTTGTATGTGGTGTCGCATTTCTGCAGTTGATTCTCGGCGAACTGGTTCCCAAACGGATCGCCTTTCAGAATGCCGAGCCGCTGGCCCGATTCGTCGCCTGGCCGATGCTGATCCTGCAGCGTGTTTCGCGTCCGGTGATCTGGTTTCTGAAGGCAACTACGAAACTTGTGTTGCAAGTGCTCGGACAGCGAACGGACCAACGGCAATCGGTGTCGGTCGAAGATATCCAGCATTTGATCGATGCCGGTACGGAGGCCGGCCTGCTGGAAGAATCCGAACAGAAGGTCGCAATGGAAGCGTTGCGGCTGGGCGACCGCACCGTCGCCGAGATTTTACGTCCGCGAGTCGATATCGACGCACTGGATATCGACACCCCGTCGTCTGAAGTTGTCGGAGCGCTGGCGATGTCAGGATTCTCGCGAATCCCGGTTTGCGAAGGGACAATCGATCACGTGCTCGGTTTCGTGTACCTCAAGGATGTCTTTTTGCAGCAGTATTTGGGGCGCCCGATCGACCTGCGTCGGATGATTCGCGCACCGCTCTTCATCCCGAAGTCGATCACGATCACTCGACTGCTGGAGTTGTTTCGGGAACACAAGACACAGCTCGCCATCGTGCTGGACGAATACGGCGGAACGCAGGGGATGGTGACGCTGGAAGATGTCCTGGAAATCCTTGTGGGCGACATTCACGACGAACATCGTCACGGTCGCGATGGGGACAGTCACGAACCGGACATCGTCCGCAGGGAAGATGGAAGCTTTTCAGTCGACGGATCGTCCAATTTGCTTGAACTCGAAAAGGCACTCGACATTTCGCGTTGGGACGACCCTGTCCCGCGCGGCGTCGGCACCGTTTCGGGACTGGTCCTCGCACTGTTAAAGCGTCCACCTCATATCGGAGATGTCTTGCACTGGAACGAACTCCGTATCGAAGTCGTCGACATGGACGGCCCCAGAATCGACCGATTGCTGGTCCAGCAGGAAGGCGAGACAAAAGAAAATGGCGAGGATGCAAAAGAGTCCGAATAAAGACCGGCGCATCGTCGAAAGAGGAAGATAACCACAAGGCACAGTGAAGACACGCAAGAAGAGGCGAATCCGCATTATGGGAGGGCGAGGCTCCGACCGAGCCGCCACGTCGCTGCGTCTGGCCACATGACAAAGACCAATAACGAATTCCTCATCCCGAAACAAACGCCCACTCCAACATAAAAAACACGTATTGAAGAGTGAACCACAGAGACACAGAGGCACAGAGAAGACACGCAAGAAGAGGCGAATCCGCATTATGGGAGGGCGAGGCTCCGACCGAGCCGCCACGTCGCTGCGTCTGGCCACATGACAAAGACCAATAACGAATTCCTCATCCCGAAACAAACGCCCACTCCAACACAAAGAACACGAATTAAAGATTGAACCACAAGGCGCAGCATTTCGTCGAAAGAGGAAGCGAAGGACCGTTCTTCCTTTCAACATAGAAGAAAACGACAACCATGCGAATCGTGTCACTTTTACCAAGCGCCACCGAGATCATTTGCGAGCTCGGTCTGAGGGACAAACTTGTCGGTGTGACACACGAATGCGACTATCCAGTGGATGTCGCCGATCTGCCAAAAGTCACTCGAACCCTGATTCCGCACGACGCATCCAGTCTTGAAATCGACGGACTCGTTCGAGAACGATTGAAAACTCAACGGGCACTCTATTCACTCGATCTGTTGATGCTGGAACGGTTGAAGCCCGATTTGCTGGTGACACAGGCGTTGTGCGATGTCTGTGCTGTCGCGGAGTCCGAAGTGAATGCCGCCGCCTGTTCGCTACCCGGTCGACCGAAAGTCATTAATCTGGAACCGACACGGTTGAACGATGTTTTCGATTGCCTGAAGCTCGTCGGGGACGCGGCGCGGGTTCCTGACGCTGCTGAGCGAGCGATCGCTGATTTGAAGCAACGGGTTAACGCCGTTGCAATACGAACTGCTTCGATCAACGATCGGCCCCGCGTTATTCTTCTCGAATGGATCGACCCGCCATTCAGCTCGGGACACTGGTCGCCGGAATTGATGCGAATCGCCGGAGGTATCGAAGGGATCGGAAAAGAAGGACAACCGTCTCGATCAATGAAATGGGATGAAGTGATCGCTTATGACCCCGAAATCCTCGTCATCGCCTGCTGCGGGTTCAGCACCCGACGGACTCTGGAGGATGTCCCGATACTGCTGACGTTTCCAGGGGTTGCCGACCTGACTTGTACTCGCGAAAACCGCGTCTGGATTGTCGACGGAAATGCGTATTTCAGTCGACCCGGCCCGCGACTGGTCGACAGCCTCGAAATCCTTGCTCACATATTGCACCCGGATATTCATCCGTCACCCGCTCATGGACAACCGGCACACCGTATTGACATGAGAATGGAATTGGCCACATTGTCCGGCCGGTGACAAGGCGGGGTCATTTCGGATTTCCCGGATCGGATTCGACGACAATCGTCGTGCCTGACTGGAAACCGCAGAAGCGATCCGCTTCAATCCGTAACTGTGCCGATCCCTGTTCGTGGAGGTTTCAAAAGACATGTCTGCCAATTCGCCGACTCTTTCAAACACAACCCTGCTGGGCCATCCACGAGGGTTGTTCCTGTTATTCTTCGTCGAGATGTGGGAACGGTTTTCCTATTACGGGATGCGAGCCCTGCTGGTGCTCTATCTGGTGGCGTCGACAAGTCCGGTTCCCGATTCGACCGGGTTTGTGAATGCGGGGCGTGGATGGACCAAAGAAGAGGCCTCGGTCCTTTATGGCTGGTACACCGGTCTGGCCTACTTGCTGCCGATGGCAGGCGGGATCATTGCCGACAAATGGATCGGCACGCATCGTTCAATGGTTCTCGGGGGAATCATCATCGCCGTCGGACACATCGTTCTGGCGATTTCAGGGATAGGGTCGCTGGAGCATTCCGACGCAGGGATGAGTCTGTTCATTTTCGGCCTGGCGTTGATCGTGATTGGTACGGGTCATTTCAAGCCGTGCGTCTCGGTGATGGTCGGGCAGTTGTACGAGGGAAAAGATCCTCGACGCGACGGGGCGTTCACGATCTTCTATATGGGCATTAATCTGGGCGCGTTTCTGTGCGCGTTTGTGTGCGGCACGCTGGGTGAAAAAGTGGGATGGCACTGGGGATTCGGTTCAGCCGCCGTGGGAATGATCGCCGGACTCGCGCTCTATTTATCATTAAAACCAAAGCTGCTGCAGGGGATTGGCGAGCCGCAGTCGAACGCTCCTGTGACCTGGAAGTGGATTGGATGGCTTCCGACGGCAGTGCTGATTGCCGGTGTTGTCGGAGTCTCGTATCACGCCGGAGCATTCGGACTGCTTCAGGGAGCATTCAATCAACTGGGCAGTTTGGGAAACTGGCTTGTCGTCGGAATCCTCCTGGCCGCTGTTGTTGCCGCCGCAATGTTCACGATGAAGCAGGAACTCGCAGATCGCGGCCCTGTTGCTTCGATTTTCATTTTTCTGACATTCAACATTTTCTTCTGGATGGCGTTTGAGCAGGCCGGTTCCAGCATGAACGTCTTTGCCAACGAAAAGACTGATCGCCACATTGGTTCGTGGGAAGTCCCTGCAACCTGGCTGCAATCGGTCAACGCCGGTGTCATCATCCTGATGGGATCTGTATTCGCCGCACTGTGGGTGTGGCTTGGCAAACGAAAAATGAATCCCAGCCAGCCTGCAAAAATCGGCATCGGACTGTTGTTGCTGGGAGCCGGATTTGCCGTTCTGACATGGGGAGCAACGACCGCGGTTGCCGACGGGGCCAAAACCGGAATTGGTTTCCTGCTGATGACCTATGTGCTGCATACTTTTGGAGAATTGTGCCTGTCACCGACCGGATTGTCGTACGTCACGAAAGCCGCACCGGCGCGATACGTCTCGCTGTTGATGGGAATCTGGTTTTTGTCCAGCTTTGTTGCGAATCTGGCGGGCGGACTGATTGCGTCACAAGTCGAAAAGATCGAACAGGGAAAGATTCAGCTCCCTTGGCACTTCGGGGGCCAGGCCGACTTCTTCTTTCTGTTTGTCGTGACATCCGTCAGTGCCGGGACCTTGATTCTGATCCTGACTCCGTGGCTTAAGCCACTGATTGGTGGTCGCGACGATTAGCCGTTGGCCAGTTGCAAATCACTCTTCTCGGGAAACGACAAGCGATACGACTCGCAGTCCTGTTCGAGGTTTCGTTGTACAGTCTGTTTCCGCTTCAGGGACTGAATCTTCGACATAGAAGCGATTTCCGGATCTTGCCGGATTTGCGCATGACATCAATTCATGCTGCGCACGGGATAACTTGATGTAAAAGCCTCAAATCGTGCCGGTCGGCGCGGATTGGAGCGATCAGAATGGATGCGTGCAATCGTTAGAACCGGAAACAGGGGTATTTACACCGAATTCATAATAGCGGCACGGCAAACTTGACGACACTGCGTGGCATGATAGAATTCGCGGACACTTCTGCTCTCGCAGGGGGTGCGCCTCATATTGCGAGGGGTCGTAGCTCAATTGGTTAGAGTACCGGACTGTCGATCCGGTGGTTGCGGGTTCGAGCCCCGTCGACCTCGCTTTTCAGCCTTGCCTGCAAACACTGTCGGCAAGGCTTTTTTTGTATGAGGAACGTGCTTCAATGCTCCGACAAATCTCCGGAATTGCGTTTGCCCTGGTGTTCCTGATTGCAGCCGGATTGGCAGACGATCGGCCGAAAATTTCGCATTCGTTCCTGGCGACCGGCGGCGAAACGTATCTTCAGGACGCTGACGGAAAAATCGTTTGGTCGTTTCCGAAATCGACGCGCGACGGGTGGGTGCTTCCGAATGGAAATCTGCTGCTCGCTGTTTCCAAATCGAATGACGGTGGTTCAGTTGTCGAAGTCACTCGTGACGGTAAGACCACATTCGAATTCAAGGGGACTCAAACGGAAGTGAATACCGTACAACCTCTTGCCAATGGAAATATTCTGCTTACGGAAGCAGGAGACACGCCGCGGCTGCTGGAAATAACGCGTGAGGGCAAAATCGCCGTTGAAGTTCCGATTCAGGCACAGATCAAAGACCATCACTTGCAAACTCGGATGGCTCGAAAGCTGGCGAATGGAAACTATCTTGTCCCGCAGTTGCTCGACAAAGTCGTGCGGGAATACCAGCCAGACGGAAAAATCGCCTGGGAAGTGGCGACCCCTAACTGGCCGTTTACCGCAATCAGACTCGATGACGGAAATACGCTGATCAATTGCACGATCGGCAATCTGACAATCGAAGTCGACAAAGCCGGAAAAACGGTCTGGCAGGTTTCCAATGATGACTTTGCCGAAAAACCGTTTGATGATGCTTGCGGAGCTCAGAGATTGCCAAACGGAAATACCGTCATCACGGCGTACCATGCCAAGCCCGGTCAGACCAAACTGTTTGAAGTGACTCGGGAAAAGAAGATCGTTTGGACCTACACCGATCAACGCGGTGCGGGAATCCACCACTTCCAGATTCTCGACACGAACGGAAAACCCATCGATGGCCGACCGCTCCGATAAGTTGGCCTCTGCCTCTTTGGAGAATTCAGTTTCTGCCGAGCAGGATCAATTCCGTGCGATGCAGGAAATTCCGATGTCGCATCACCTCTGAAATGTCCCCCGTTAGCACATCTCGCAATTCGTTATGCCTGGACAATGGTGTAATCACGAATGCGTGCGGATGACTTGCAAGGAAGTCTGCGACTTCCCAAGGCGTGTTCAGAATCGAAACCTGGTTTCCCGCGTAGTAAACGACACTTGGCTCGAAATAGCCGTAAGTGCCAATGTTTATGTCGGCTCCGGCAGCCATCTGCTTTGCCTTTTCGATAAAGAGGGGCGAATCCTGATAATGTCCGATCCGTTCAGGGGCGAATCCGACGATCAGAATCGTCAAAAACAATGCCGATCCAGTCAGACACTGCATCACTCGTCGCCGATTTTCAACGTCGAGGAACCGGGTGGCTGCAAACGCACCGATGACAGGTATGATCCCTGCCGGACCGAGATATTGTTCGCCGGAAAACAGCAAATAGGCGGCGATCATGATTCCCGGTGTCATGATCGCTCCTCCGATCATCGTCGCCCGACAACAAAGATTGAACGAATAGACACCCGCATCGACATCATCGCGCTCCCATTCGTAAAAATAGCGAGCCATTATCAGTGCGATTGCGGGATAGGCCGGCAGCAGATAATTGGGCAGTCGGGTGCTGGCCAGTGAAAAGAACAGGAACCATACACCGGCCCAGCAGGCGACGAGCACGTCGCTATCGCGGAATCGGTCGCTCTCCTGAAACCGTTGCTTCATTCGATAAAGTGCGACGGGAAGAAAAGCAGTCCATGGAAAACAACCGAGCGGAAGCGCGATACAATAATATAGGACATACAGCGGAAACCCGCTGTGATTTTCTTTGGGACTGAGGGCGCGACCAAGGTTGTGGTCGAGCAGGAACTCGCGTAACCAGACTCCGTCGGTCGTGATTCCGACAGCCACGTACCACGGCATCGCGATGGCCAACACGATTCCCGTTCCAATCAGCACATTCAGATTGCGAACGACGTTAAGCACTTGCCGGAGCCGAAAGGTTTGCATGATGGCAACAAATCCGCGACGCCACGCCGGTCCAACGGGTTTCACCAATGTTCCCTGCTCCAGGTCGCGATTGCGGATCGCCAATAGCAGAAACAGTGCGAGACTTGCGACAGGCAGAATCAATCCGATGGGACCTTTGGCGAGTACCGCCATCCCCATCGCAGCATACATCGGGATTGCGAGTTTCCAGTTCGCCGGAACGAGCATTCGTAACACCGGGTGGCATACCGGCGACAATGATTTCGTCTGTTCGCCCGACTCTGCCTCTGTGTCGTTTGTCCGGATTTCAGTTGCAAGAGGTTCATTTTCGATCGAAGAAAGTCCGTCGCCACAAAATTGGCCGCCACGTTGCCGTGCGACAACCCAAACGTAGCTCGCGAATGCGAACGTCACCAGGAAGACCAGTGTTGCATCGGGCGTTGCGGCGCGACCGACCGCAGAAAACAGCAAGCAGGTACACAGGATGACGGCAGCAAGGAAACCGACATTTGCCGAATACAATCTGCGACCCAAGTGCCAGGTCAGCAGCGTGGTTCCGATCGACAAAAACGACGACGCGAATCGTGCAGAAAACTCGGAAATGCCGAACAGTTTGTTTGAAGCCAGCATCAACCAGTAGACGAGAATCGGTTTGTCGGTTCGCAATTCGTTGTTAAAGGTCGGAACGATCCAGTCAGCGCGTCGAAACATCTCGGCACCGCACGTGGCATTTCGGGATTCGTCCTCATTAAACAGCGGATACCGACCAAGGCCGGTAAAAAACACAACCAGTGCCATGAGTACAAGCAACGATTGGTGACGTATCAATTGCTTCATGCCTTCGTTTTCCTCAAGCTTCGAAGAGTCGGGAACAGCTTCCCCATTCGTCAGGTGCAACAGCGGCCCGTTGCCGTATTGCGCGAACGAGCAGACTTCGCGCGGACTTTATGCGATTGCAGCAAGCCGGACAACCGGTTTTATACTGCTCGCGGTCCAGATTGAGGCTTCGTTTGTGAGTCCGCTTCCGCGTTCGAAGCGGAACCACTGTCACTGTGGCAGTTTCCAGGCGTGGATGGATTTCTCTATGGCCTCAAACCAGACCGCGCGTGGTATCGCTTCATTCGTGCATCAAACCCGTCGCCCGTACGACAAAACTCAAGATCGACATTGGGCGAATCGACGACTGTCGTTAAGATTTATTCTGCTCGCGGTCCGGAATGTGCTTTGTAAGTCCGCTTCTGCGTTCGACGCGGATACACCACTGTGAACGCACTTTTTAACATCTGGCATGGTTCCCAATTGCATTAAATCAGGCCGCGCGAAGTTTAATTCAAACGGTAACCGACATTGTCTCGTAGTGTCTTAAATAATGAACCACCTTTCCGGTCTGACGATTCGAAAGGGTTGTCGACACGAATCTCGCAGGATGCAATCGATGGTCTGTTCGCATGGAGTTTTTGATTTTGTCATTCGTGCCGTTGGCTCGCATTTTTGGCGGCGACCAGCACGTGCGTCCGATTCCCGCCTCGAGGTCGTTCGACATCGGGTTGAAGGCCGTGCGTGCATCGGGGACATGTGTCACCGATTTGATGGCACGACATGGTTGTCCGCACTATTGATTGTGACGTGCGTGGCCTTTGGTTCTGCCCGGGCACAATCGGAAAACTTCCAGGACTTGCTGGGTGGCAAACTGGTGCCGCACGGTTCGGACAAGGCGACATTCGCAGCGACGTTGACTCCGGCCAATGCCAAACCTGGCGACGAAGTGACACTCGCACTGGCGGCGAAACTTCCGCCACAAAGTTACATCTACGCGACTACAGGTGAATTCGAGCAGCGAACGCTGATTCGGGTGACGAACGTCGTGGGTCTTGAAGAGGTCGACGCCGAATTTCGACCCGATCGTGAACCCGAAACGAAACTCGACCCGATCTTCAATCAGCAGGTCTCGAAATTCCATGATCGCGTGACATGGTCGAAAAAATTTCGGATCAGTCAGTCGGCCTCGATCGACAAAGTCGCCGTCGATCTGGAACTCGAAGGACAATACTGTTCCGAAGGCGAGGGAGGAACCTGCAAGTACCTCAAGCCGCCACTCAAGCTGCACGCGGAACTCGGTGGCGTTTCTTTCAAACAATCGACAAGGCCGGGAAAAGCGAGATCTAACCCGACGTTGGTCGAACTGAATCTGGCACCCTTGAAATCGAAGGAGGGAAAAATCGTCAGACTGGGGATCACAATGAAAATCGACCCTGAATGGCACACGTTCTCGACAACTCAGTCGGGAGACGGCGGGCGCCCGACTGAATTCAATCTGGACGAGATCTACGGATTGAAGCCAATCGGTTCCGGATTCGTTCCTGATCGATCCCCGGAAATTAAAATTGAACCGGAACTGCAGTTGAAGCAAGAGGTTTATCACGACAGCGTGACATGGACTCAGGATTTTGAGGTTCTTCCTGATTTCCGGCCACGTGCGTTCGGCGTCAAGGGTTCGGTCGTCTATCAGACATGCAAAACCACATGCATTCCCGGAAGAGTCAAGTTCGTGCTCGGTGTTACCAGTGACGATATTGAGCCACCTGAAAGTGTTGACCCTTACGACGAAGAGGTTGTTGCCGTCGTCCCGACAAACATCAAGGTGCGCCCCCAGGACAAAGGGCTGTTGGTGTTTTTACTGTCCGCGATCGCGGCCGCATTGGCTTCTTTGCTAACGCCTTGCGTATTTCCGATGGTGCCGATCACCGTCAGTTTCTTTTTGAAACAGAACGAGTCAAAAGGAGGGCGACCGATCGTCCTGGCATTTGTGTTTTCCGGTGCGATCATCGCTGCATTCGTATTGATCGGAGTCGGGATAGCGGCGATTTTCGGGGCGACGAAGCCAAACGAATTGGCCAACAACTGGATTCTGAATCTGTTCCTGGCTTCGATCTTCTTCGCGTTCGCACTTAACATGCTGGGGCTGTTCGAAATTCGGGTTCCGTCGTGGCTTGTCAACTTCACGTCCACGGGCGAGCAAACGGGCGGTTACGTTGGTGTCATCTTCATGGCGTTGACATTTGTGTTGACCTCGTTCAGTTGCACGTTTGCGTTTGTCGGTTCGTTGCTCGCCGCGGCCGCTCAGGGCGAATATTACTGGCCCGTCCTGGGAATGCTGGCGTTCGGGACCACATTCTCGGCACCATTTTTTCTGCTGGCACTGATGCCGGGAACGTTGAAATCACTTCCCAAAAGTGGAGGCTGGCTGAATGCAGTCAAAGTCGTAATGGGATTCATCGAACTGGGAGTCGCGCTGAAATACTTCAGCATTGTTGACCAGCAATGGAATTCAGTTCCGTGGATATTCGACTTCACAAATGTGATGATTCTGTGGGCCGCCCTTTCGGCTTGTACAGGACTTTATCTGTTGGGGCAATTTCGGCTGACGCATGACTCTCCGGTTCAAGGCTTGTCGTCACTGCGAGTCTTGCTGGCGGTGGGATTTCTGTCGCTCGGCGGCTTGTTCGTACTCGGCGTGACTCAGCCGGATCGCGAATCATGGCTCGTCAATCAGTTGATCGCGTTTGCTCCCGCGCGATTGACAAACGAAGAATTTGAGCAGGACTTCGACAAAGCGGTTGCAACGGCCTCAGCAACGAACAGGCCACTTTTCATTGATTTTACGGGCGTCTTTTGCACGAACTGCCGGTTGATGGAAGTTCGGATGGCAAAACCAAAGAACCATCAACGACTTCAAAACTTCGTCCAGGTGCAAATCTACTGCGACAAAGTCCCGAAAATTTCGGACAGTGCCGAGGCCGCACGCTTGCTCGAACGCAACGTCGCACTGGAAGTTCAATGGTTCGGCGATGTGACGCTTCCGGCGTACGCCGTCGTCACCCCCGACGGAAAGACGATTCTCTCGTCGTTTCTGGGTCTGGAATCTCGCGATGGAGACTTTGCGAAATTCCTCGATGAGGGATTGATGAAGTGGAAAGCAATGAAAAGATAGCCGTCGTACATTTTGTTCAAACAAACTGTTGATCGGACATTGTATTCGTGAGCGAACCGACCGATTCCGTTGCAAGACCCCGGACACTATTGATCTGCCACGCCGACGATGCACTCAATCGTGAAGGGCTGGCGCGGTGGCTGGCCGCAACGACGGATCTGGTTGGCCTTGTGATTCTGGACGAGCCAGCCAAACGAATGCGGCGGCGGATTCAACGCGAAATACAGCGAATCGGCTATATTCGATTTGCGGATGTACTCGCCTTTCGCCTTTATTACAAGTTGCGAATGTCGCGCAACGATCATGAGTGGGAACAATCGACACTGACGCGGTTGCGAGAACAATTTCCGCCACTGACCGATGAAACCCGGCTCATCCAGGCAGGGTCACCGAATTCCGCCGAGGTCGAGCAGTTTTTGACGGAACAGCGGCCCGATCTTGTGATCGCTCGTTGCAAATCGCTTTTGAAAGAGAGCGTTTTTTCGATTCCAACGTGTGGCACGTTCGTAATGCATCCGGGGATCTGTCCGCAGTACCGAAACGCTCATGGCTGTTTTTGGGCTTTGGCGAAAAACGACCGGCCGAACGTCGGCATGACTCTTTTGAGAATCGATCGGGGTATCGATACTGGTCCTGTCTATGGCTACTACCGCTGTCAATTTGACGAAACGGTCGAATCGCACCATGTGATCCAGCACAAAGTGGTGTTCGACAACCTTGAACCGCTGCACGCGAAGTTGTTGGAGATTTATCGGGGTGACGCAAAACGGATTGATACGAGCGGGCTTCCGTCCGGTGAATGGGGTCAACCCTGGTTGACAGAATATCTGGGATATTTGCGTCGGGCGCGGTCGCGCGGTTTATAGCGTGCCTGTTTTCTTGCGGAGACCGCGATGTGGTCCAGGCGTGGCGGTTAAGGACCGTCGAATCATTGACTGTCGGAACCCTTGTGACTGAAACTGGCTGACTCGCTCAGGGATGTCAGCGGCACCAGCAACAACCGACAATTGTTCATGCGCCGATCCTTATGGCTCGTAAACGAAAAAGCGACGGCCTCGATTTTGCC
>JANXOO010001172.1 GCA_025353525.1 Schlesneria sp.
AACAACCGAAAACTCCCTTTGAATCGCCAGGAGTGGGAGCAGTCGCAAGTTAAAAAACGCGCAGAGTTGTTGCACGTTCTCGGCGGGCGTCCGGCACCGACTCCGATTCAACTCGATGTCCAGGATCACGCCGATGGGTCGAATCAGACACTGTCGTTCGAAACAGAAGCGGGACTTCGTATGTTTGTTCGACGCGATTTGCCCGAACGACCTGGCCGAATGGCAATCGTGCTTGATCTCGATATCGGCGCCGAAGCGGCCCGATCGAGCGAACTGGCCGACGGACTTCGCGTCGCCGGATGGGCGATCGTCGCACCTGAGCTGCGAGCCACTGGTACGTTTGCCGACCCTCGCGACCGGATCGGAAATGCACCGGATCACAATACCGCTGAATGGTCTCTATGGATCGGACGACCGTTGTTGGGCCAATGGGTCCATGACGTTCGCCGCACGCTCGATGCGATTGCCGAAAGAGACGGTTCGTTACCCCATGATGTACTCGTCATTGGTCGCGGGTCATCCGCCGTACTGGCACTCTGTGTTGCGGCATTGGACGAACGGATCACTCGGGCGAAAGCACTCGAACCACTTGCCACATTTGTGACCGACAAACCCTTTCGAGGAGTTCGCCTGGGGTTGATGGTTCCTGGAATTCTGCGAGACTTCGGCGACGTTTCTGATATCGCGGCGCTTGTCGCTCCCCGGCCCGTAACAATCGCTGGCGGAATCAACGGAACCGGCGCGAAACTCGAATCTGCCGTACTTCGTGCGGAATTCGCTTCGGCAAAACGGGCGTTTGATTTGCTTGAAGCACCTGGTTCGTTCGCAGCAGAAGACTGATTCAGGTTGCGGAGGTTGTTTGAACTGGTCGTCGTGTACGTAACCGCCTGTCTTCCTGAACTCAGTTCAACTTCGTAGCATCACTCGTACAGACCAAAGATTGTCCGCGATGCACGAGCAGTGATCGAAAGGATCGGGGAATGGAGAGACTGATTCAGTTTTCAGTGATCGGTTTTCAGTTGCCATCGCGCTGGATCATCGGCATCGGTGCAGTAGTGATCGCAGCATTTGCGATGGCTTTTGCTTCGATTCCGTTGGCCGCGCGATGGAAGCGGAGTGATGGACGTCGTGCAATCATCCTGTTTCATCGTCGCCGCGAAATGCTGGAAGCCAGGTTTTTTGACATGGCTCAGTCGCTGGGAAAGCCGCGTGGCTTGAAGTGGCTCGACTGCGACTGGTTCGATAACGTCACGTTTGCTCGCGACAAGTCAACGGGGCTTTTGACGGCGTTCGTGGGCATTAACGTCCGGTTCGAAGCGATCGAGGGTGGGGACATGGAAGATGTCGCCGCCGTTTCGACAATTCGTGACGCCGTTGCCGTGTTTCATTTTCATCAGGGTTCATGGGGAACTGGTGGCAAGGCGCTGTTTAACATGAATCCTCAGGATGCGCTGGAAAAGCTCGCTGCCCAGTTCGAACCCGTCTCTGCGTGACCGGAAAACAGAGTCGGCCGCAGTATTTATATTAGTTGAAGCAATGGGAGATAAAACGATGTCGACGATTGGCGTTATGCTGGATGTCATGGAAATGTGTCGCACGCGCACTCTGACGACACTGGACGAAATTGCAAAGCTCCCTGATCCGAATGCGGTATTGGGGTGGCGACCTGGTACTGGTCGAGCGCACGTCGGTTGGCAACTGACGCATATCGGAATTACGGAAGAATTGACCGCGACGGAACGAATGCTCGGGACAACACCGGATTTTGCAGAGATGGTTCCACGATTCAAATTTGGCAGCCTCCCCGACGACAATATCCCGCCGATCGAACTGATTCGTCGCGTTCTGTCTGAATCCCGCCTGCATCTGCGGTCCTGTTTCTCAAAATTCGGCGAGGGTGATCTTGAAGCAATACCGGTCTGGTACCGCGAGCGGGGCTGGAATGTGCGACGTATCCTGCAAATTCTGATCTGGCACGAAGCACACCATCAGGGCCAGGCACACATGACATTGAATCTGTGGAAAGCAAAGCAGCAATAGTCGTGAAATGGGATGGCTTGCAAATATTAAATGGGCTTTGATTCGTTGCACGTCGATGCGGTGATTTGGCGGCTTAAGGGTCAGGTGACGGAATTGCCAGAGCAAGGGAAAACAATTCGTACGGTACAACGACACCAAACATCGTTTCACCTGTCGGGATTCCCGGATTAACGTCAATAAGGGAAGCGATCTTGAAAAGTTCTCGATTGAATCCGGTTCGCCTTCACTTGCTGCTCGGCATCGGGATTTTTTGTTTACCGGCCGTCGCCTGTTGCGATACGTTTACCGTTCGCGAGGATAACGGGAATACGGTATCGATCGATGCCCGACTTATCGGCGAAGGGCACGGGTCGATGGCGCTCGAGCGGAGAGACGGACAGATCGAAGTCGTTCCGCGTCAACAAATTCTCGATCGGGTGATTGGCCCTGATCCCGTACCCCTCACGTGCTCTGAAATGATTGATCGGCTGACCGAAAAGTTTGGTATCGACAGATTTCGGGCTCGTGCTGACGGACCGTATGTCGTCGGATTGGTCTTGTCAGAACCATTGCCAAAGATGTTTGAAAGCAAAGCCGCCGCGTGCCTGAAGAAGGGAGCCGCGTTCATGAAGATCGTCGAAAAAGTCTTCATCGATTTCGTCGACGAACTGAAACTCGAAACGGAAAAGCCGCGATATCCGCTGGTGCTGCTGATCTTCGAGACGGACGATGATTTTATGCGATTTGCCGCCGAAGAAATGGGGGGCGTGGGACTCTCGGCAAGTTCGATTCTTGGCTACTACAGCGCCCTCTCAAATCGACTCGCGATCCGGATGAGCGAATGCTACACGTTTGAAACTCCGCTGCACGAAGCCATTCACCAGCAAGTCTTCAATCGAGGACTGATGCAGCGGCTGTCACCCGCTCCCGCATGGTTTAACGAGGGAATTGCCACCGGTTTTCAGGGGAACGGCGAAAAGATCAATGTGGGTCCATTACGAATAAATTCACGGTACGCACGGGGGGCGATGCGAGCAAAAACGGTCGATTGGGACAATGTTGTCTCTGAAGACAAGGCGTTTCGAGGAGACGTTCTGGCGGCCGAAGCGTACTCGCATGCGTGGAGTATCCACTGGTT
>JANXOO010001187.1 GCA_025353525.1 Schlesneria sp.
CCAGCCTGTGAACGGTTACCTTTTGATTTCCGAAGACCCCGTCCCGAAATCGCCGAACTGGACTCAATATGTCAACAGCGTCGAAACCGAAGCCGAACTTGCATCGCTTCGTAAAAGCGTCGCACGAGGAACGCCGTTCGGGGGGATAGAATGGCAACAGCAGGCTGCAAACCAACTCGGACTTGAATCCTCAATGCGGCCAAGAGGTCGCCCTCGGCTAGAAAAGTGGAATGTCCCTTTTAAATTTCCCGATCCGTGTTTTTCATCCAGAATCTGATTTCGCTTCTGACCGGGATCGACAACCTTCGCAATCAGGCGTTACTCTTTAACGAATCAGTGTCTTTCGATTTGTCTTTTACGCTATCCAGGCGACTGACAATCCGAAACCTGATAACCGACGTCCGAGAACTGCCCGATTGACCCACCGATGGATCCTGATCGATGCGTTTGACATTCCCTTTGATTTTCAGAACTCCCGGTTCGATCAAAGATTTCCAGAGGCGGCAATGCTCCCGTCGAGTCGCGAAATGCGGTCGCACACTGAGGTCGTGGCATGTGGTCAGCCTTGCCGGACACGGACTCATACGACTTCTGCTTGTTCTGCCATGGACACTATTTTCGTTCCCGATGGCGGCTGTATCTGCTGAGCCCGTACCAAACGTTGATTTTAGTCGAGATATCAAACCGATCATTTCAAACGCGTGCTATCGTTGTCATGGTCCCGATCCTGCCGAACGAAAGGGTGGTTCGGACGGTCTGAGATTCGATACAGAAGAGGGCATTTTCGCTGACCTGGGTGGCCACGCGGCGGTTGTCCGGGGCAAGCCGGAATCGAGCGAACTGATCGCTCGCGTCACTTCGACCGACCCGGATCATGCAATGCCACCCAAAGGTGCAGGAAAACCGCTGACACCTCACGAAATTGAATTGATTTCGAAGTGGATCAAACAAGGAGCGAAATTCTCGCAACACTGGTCGTACGTCAAACCCGTCCGACCCGCGATCCCCGCCGTCAAAAAGGTCGATTGGGTCAGGAACGATATCGATCGGTTCATCCTTTCCCGGTTGGAACGCGAAGGGCTCCATCCGGTGGACGAGGCCGATCGGTATGCACTGGCTCGCCGCGTCTCGCTCGATTTGACCGGGCTCCCGCCGACAATTGAAGAAACGGACCAGTTCGTCAACGAGACCGGACCTCACGCATACGAAGCACTCGTCGATCGCATGCTGGCGAAACAGGCGTTCGGTGAACATTGGGGCCTGCTGTGGCTGGACCTCGCCCGGTACGCCGACTCGTCTGGTTACGCCGACGACCCCGCCAGGAAGATCTGGCTCTACCGCGACTACGTCATCAAGTCGTTTAACGCAAACAAGCCGTTCGATCGATTCACGATCGAGCAAATTGCGGGCGATCTTCTTCCTGATCCAACCGACGAGCAACTGATCGCCACGGCCTTTCACCGAAACACAATGACGAACAATGAAGGCGGAACGAATGACGAAGAGTTTCGCAATGTCGCCGTTGTCGACCGCGTCAATACGACGATGGCAGTCTGGATGGGAACAACTATCGCCTGTGCCCAGTGCCACACGCACAAGTACGATCCGATCACTCAGGAAGAATACTTTCGTTTCTTCGCATTCTTCAATAGCACCGAAGACGCCGACCGAGGAGACGAAACTCCCTTGCACTCGATCTATACGGACGAGCAGCAGCAGCAAAGAACGGACTGGCAGTCCCAACTCGCGAAACTCGACCAAACGCTGAAAACCGAAACCCCTGAACTGATGTCGGCGCAGGAAAAATGGGATCTTGCCTTCCCTCGATCGATCGTATGGGTACCGTTGACGCCACAAAGCGTCAAGGCTCTTTCCGGAATGGAAATGACTGTTGGCGACGATGCGTCTGTCAAAGTCGCACCGGGAGCAAAAAACGACACGTATACAATCGATCTGTCCGATTCACCGGGCGAACGCCTGGCCGTTCGACTTGACCACGATCGACTTGAACGCCTGAACATCAAAATGGAAGACGTGACCGCCGCATTCCGACGCAGGGGAATCCCGGTGCTGGCTGAACGAAGCGGCAGAACTCAGGAATCGTCGTCGCCCAATTTTCAGATCCCGGTCAATTCGCCAGGCGTGACAAGTATCGAGCAACTCAACGACATCGTCATCAGTACAACCGATGGCGGACAAGAGATTCCATTTCGAGTACTCGGTCTGATCGAACATTTGAAAGTACCTTTGCGAGCGATCCGCGTTGAAGCATTGACGGATGACACCCTGCCCGAAAAAGGGCCAGGTCACAGCGGCGGCAATTTTGTCATTACCAGGGTCTCGGCAACCATCAATCCTCCGTCGGGTTCGACAACATCAGGCCGATTTGTTCGAATCGAACTTCCCGGCGAAAAACTGTTGTCGTTGGCAGAAGTGCAGATTTTTAGCGGTGCTGAAAACATTGCCGTCAAAGGTAACGCCAGGCAGGTGAGCACTGATTTCGGTGGAGACGCCAAACGTGCAATCGACGGAAACACGAATGGGGCCTATTTTGAAGCAATGTCGACGACTCATACGGCTGCTGGAAAAGATCCCTGGTGGGAAGTTGATCTGCTTTCGGAGCAAAAGATCGACCGGATTGCGGTCTGGAACCGCAGAGATGGTGTCGAAAGCCGACTTTCCAACTTTCGGATTGCAGTACTGAACGACAAACGCGAACCGGTCTGGCAAAAAGAAGTCGCAGATTTCCCGAATCCGAATGTCGAGTATTCAATCAACGGGCAAAAACGGATCACGTTCGACGCGGCTGTTGCCGATTTCTCGCAAGCGGGCTTCGATCCCATGAACGTACTCCTGAACAGCGATCCGAAAACAAAAGGATGGGCGGTTGGAGGTGCGATCGGTCAGCCACATGCACTGTCCCTGATTTCAAAACAGGCAATCGAAGTCCCGATCGGTTCGAACGTCACACTGACGATCGAACAATCTTCCGATTTTGCCAACCACACGCTGGGTCGGTTTCGACTGTCGGCGACCGACGAGTCGAACGTCGAAGAATGGGCGCGCACGCCCGAGACCGTTTTCGCCGCACTTTTGATTCCGGTCACGGAGCGGACGAAGGAACAGAAAGACGCGGTGACCCAACATTTTCTGAAGATCGCTCCTGACCTGGAAACCGCGCGGCAGCAGCGGGCTGCCGTGCAAAAAATGGTCGCTGACCTGAAACCGGAGACCGTTCCGGTGATGAAAGAGATGACAGCGAACCGCCGAGTGACGAAGCTGCAACATCGCGGCAATTTCTCGGATCTCGGTCAGGAAGTGACTGAAGGTGTTCCCGTCGCGTTCGGTTCGATTCCGGACAGCTCGCCACGAAACAGGCTGGCTGTTGCGAGGTGGCTTGTCGACGATAGCAACCCTTTGACGGCGCGCGTCATCGCAAACCGCTACTGGGAACAACTCTTCGGAATCGGAATTGTGGCGTCGAGTGAAGATTTCGGATCGCAGGGAGACCTGCCATGGCATCCCGAACTGCTCGACTGGCTCGCCTGCGAGCTGTCGGGTCAACCTGGTGCGACCGCAGGCGGCAATCCGCCGGAAGTGTCGCATCGGTGGGACACTAAACAATTCCTCAAGAAAATCGTCATGTCTGCAACATACCGCCAATCATCGAAGGTCACTCCCGAGTTGCAGCAAATGGACCCGGACAATCGGCTGGTCGCTCGCGGCCCTCGATTTCGATTGTCGGCGGAAACGTTGCGGGACCAGGCATTGCTGATCGGTGGCCTGCTGAGCTCAAAACTCTACGGGCCCCCGGTGAAACCGTTACAGCCCAACCTTGGATTGTCGGCAGCGTTCGGGAGTAGCACCGACTGGCAAACGAGCGCGGGTGAAGACAGGTATCGCCGTGGCGTCTACACGACATGGCGACGATCGAATCCGTACCCGTCGATGGCGACGTTCGATGCTCCTAATCGCGAAGTCTGTACCGTTCGCCGCGTCCGCACGAATACTCCGCTTCAAGCCCTGGTGACGCTCAACGACCCCGTCAATGTCGAAGCGGCACAGGCGCTGGCTCGACGACTGCTCAAAAATGGCGGAACAACGATCGCCGACCGGGTCCGCTACGGGTTCAGGCTGGCGTTGTCTCGACCCCCTTACGAAAAGGAGCAGCGACGGCTGACAGAACTTTACGAACGATCCCTCGCCCGCTTCAGTCAGAACGCTGACGATGCAAAGCGAATGGCCACCGATCCACTCGGTCCAGTCGAAAACGAAGCTGATATCGCTGAATTGGCCGCATGGACCGTCGTGGGAAATGTACTGCTCAATCTGGACGAAACTGTGATGAAGAGATGATTTTTTTGCTTGCACCACGGCGTGCGACATTGATCGGAGTTACGTTTCCGCCGTCACGCAGGAACACGATCAACGTCACATCGACCTGAATTGACGCATTTTTGGTATCAGCTACTGACAAGGCCGCTAGAGGTATCACAATGAATACACAGCTTGAACATCTTTTTCATCGTACCCGGCGTCAGTTTCTTCGGGATGCTCAATTGGGAGTTGGATCCCTGGCACTGTCGTCACTGATCGGCGGGACGAGTTCGGCATCAACGTCAGAGATCGTCAACCCGCTGGCTCCTAAAAAACCGCCGTTTGCCGCCAAAGCCAAACGAGTGATCTACTTGCATCTGACAGGATCTCCTCCGCATCTGGACCTGTACGACTACAAGCCCGAACTGGTCAAAATGAGCGGTCAGGATGCTCCCGAATCGTTCATCAAAGGAAAGCGGTTTGCATTCACTTTAGGGACTCCGAAACTGCTTGGGACACCACGAACATTCAAACAATATGGAAACGGGGGCGTTTGGCTGTCAGATGCACTGCCGAATCTGCAAACGGTCGCCGACGAGATGTGCGTCATCAAGTCGATGTTCACGGAACAATTCAATCATGCACCGGCTGAACTGTTGCTCTACACGGGTTCGGCGAGGCCCGGTCGACCGTCGATCGGATCGTGGGCGACATACGGACTGGGTACCGAGAACGAAAACCTGCCCGGCTTCGTCGTGCTGATTTCGAGTGGCGTGCAGCCGAATGGCGGCAAGAATTCTTACGGCAGCGGATTTCTGCCATCGGTCTACCAGGGCGTTCAGTGCCGGTCCAAAGGCGATCCCGTTTTGTATGCGTCGGATCCTCCTGGCATGTCGCGCAGTCTGCGGCGCGAGACGCTCGATGCCTTGCACGATCTGAACGAGATTCAGGCCGCAGAACTGGGGCATCCAGAGACTTTGACCCGCATCGCGCAATACGAACTCGCCTTCAGAATGCAGATGTCTGTTCCCGAAGTGATGGACATTACGAAAGAAACGAAAGAGACGCTCGAAGCGTACGGTGCCGAGCCCGGTGCCTCCAGTTTTGCAAACAATTGCCTGTTGGCCCGTCGTCTGTGCGAACAGGGAGTGAGGTATGTGCAACTGTTCGATTGGGGTTGGGATTTTCACGGCACGGGGCCTGGCGAAGCGTTGACTGACGGATTGACGAAGAAGTGTGCGACGATGGACAAGCCCGTCGCAGCATTGATCAAGGATCTGAAGCAACGCGATATGCTGAAGGATACGCTGATCGTCTGCGGTGGTGAATTCGGTCGCACTCCGTTCCGGGAAGGTCGAACGGCCGCCAGTGCGAACCTTGGTCGCGATCACTTTCCCGACTGCTATTCAATGTGGATGGCGGGGGGCGGCGTGAAGGGGGGCTATTCGCACGGCGAATCCGACGAACTGGGTTTCTCGGTTGCCAAAGACAAGGTCCACATTCACGATCTTCAGGCAACGATCGTGCATCTGCTCGGCTTCGACCACACAAAGCTCACGTACCGGTTCCAGGGACGCGATTATCGATTAACCGACGTTCATGGCGAAGTCGTGAAACAAGTGCTGTTGTAGCCCGCAAACGATCCGCCCGGCGTTATCTGCCTGGGCGACAGACGGAGGTTGCAGAAAAAGGGGGACTGGCACCAGGAAGACCCCCGGCGCGCCGGGGTCCCCCTTTTTCTGCCGGTCGCTTACCAGGGAGTTTCCATCAGATTGACAATCTTCCTCGCCATCGACTGCAGTGCGGTATCCATGGCAGTGGCAAGTGACTGACCGGTTTCCGGCGAAAATTCGGACTGTGCTGCAAGTGGTATCGAATCGGGCGACAGCGGCGTCTCCTGTTCAGCAAGAAGTTTGCCAGTGCGGAGATCTTCCCAGGTGACTTTAACCATCAGCGTGACTTGCAGTTCTCGCGGATCGTCGAAGGCGTTTTCGCCCAGTACATCCTTGCGAAACCCGACAATTTTTCCGGTCAGACGCGTGTCCGCATCCATTCCTCGAGCCAGCTTGAAGTGCGAACGTTTCGTGATCTCTTTTTGCACGGCTTCGGTGAGCTGAAATTCGATGCCGCGCCGATTCGTCTGATTTTCGAAAATCGGAACTGACACGGTCTTGATGTCGCGAGGAAAATTGTTTCCTACTGTATACCCGCACCCCGAGAGTGAGATAGCAACAACAACCAGACTCGCCAGGAAATGTTTTGGGCTCATTTCTTTTCCAGGCTCCGGGGTTTACCGGATTCCGATTCGTCGTCAACCGGAAGGTTCGCAGGCTTGCGACCGAAGCCGAGCCAATTGAGCCGATTCTTTGACGCGTTCGGCCGTTCGACATTCGACGTTCGATCGTCGCCGTCTTCAGCTTCGTTGTCTTCAGCCTCGTTGTAGTCGTCGTTCGCGTCCCGCCTGGTCTTTTCGGTTTTCCTGTTTGAAGTTGAACCGGATCGCATCCTGTCGCCCGACTTTGACATTTCGCGAGACGCGGTTTTTGCAGCCGGTTTTTTCTTGAAGTACGTGGCGGGTTCCGAAAAAATCCGATCCAGAATGAATGGCTTTTGAGTTTCTTCCGGATTCAGCAAGACGGCGCCGCTGGCGTATTCCGGTCCCATTTCGATCAGCTTTTCACGTGCCAGTTTTGCATACTGCGACTTGGGGTAGTTGTCGATGACCTCGGCACAGACGACGCAAGCGGCCCGTTTATTTCCCTTACGGATGTAGTAATCGACCCGCGACCAATCACTCTCTGCTTTGGCTTTTTCAATTTGAGCCAATTCATCCTGAATCCGGTCCCGTTCTGTGATATTCGGATAAAGTCGAAGAGTCGCCTCTTTGAGCTTTTGAGCCTCTTCGAGCGTGCGATTTTCGTATTGTGGACCCTGATACGACATCAGTTTCACATGTCCGCCGAGCAGGAATGCGTTCTCGATATGCGGGCTGTGCGGGAACGTTTCTCTTAACATCCGGTAGAATCGATCGGCCTCGATATAGTTGCCTTTTCTCGCGTGATAGCTGGCGACCAGCATCATTGCATCGTCGGCGAGAGGCCCCGTTGGATCGTTCATCCAGACCGATGTCAAAGCGGCGATGCCATTCCCCGGCGTATCGAACAAGGGTTCCTTCTTGTTCTTGAAATTCGGTACGAAGAGCGCTTTTGATTTGGGAAGCTGCGGCGGCTCATCGGAAGGAAGCCGTTTGCTGGGGTCGTCGAAATTGACCTGTTGGATCTCACCGAGTTTTGCCACTTCAGGGAAGTCGAGCCACAGCCGGCCGAGTTTGAACATTCGCTCGGTGACAACGGTCAGATGCCGGGTCGACGGATATTCTTTCAACAGCACGGCATAGGCATCGTGTGCCTTTGCATAATGATCCTGCTTCCAGGCTGATTCGGCTTCCATGAACAAGGCATCTTCGCGAATCTCGCTCTTTTTGTATTTGTAGGCGACATTTTTGAAGGCCGCCTGCGCCGCAGGATATTTCTCGTCTTTGAAAAGTTCTGTCGCGGACAGATAGTCGCTGGTCCCCTTGATCGGTTTCAACGATTTGCCAGCCAGTGTGGGATTGTCTGCTTCTTCCCGCTTCTTTTTGAAGTGGTTTCGAAGAGCTCGCTCCTGTGGCCCCTGAATCCGGTCAATGTTGGGGAGTTTGTCCTGAAGAAGTGCCGATTTCTCCCACGGAGTGGCGCAGCCCAACGCGAATAGCAATAACGTCGCGCAACAGATGCGAGGTCGGTGCATAAACGTCGCAAGTCGAATGATTGGTTTGTCCATGGTCGTCCGTGACCGGGGCCTGGCCGATTGGCCTGTGTTCGTCAGTGTTCGAGATATTTCAGCATTTTCGGGCGTTTGCCCATGGCATGGCAAATGGCAGCAGTTGTGACGTGTTTGACCTCTTTCAATTGCCCCCGCGTGAGACTCAATCGCTTCCACGCCTGTTCGCTTTCACCTGATAACAACCGCAGCGCTGCAGCCGTTCCGGCATGAATCGAGATTTGCGTGTATTCTTCTTTTTGACAATCAGGACAAATCAGACCACTCTCGGAAACCCAATATCCAAACGTTCGTCCTTCCGACAATTCCTGGCCGCAAGCAGCACAGAATTCAAAATCGGGAAGCTGCCCGATCTCGCGCAACAATACCAGTTCGAACCGGATCACCCCCAGCAGCATCGTTTCAGACTCGGCAAATGCCGACAGAGCATCCTGAGCGGCGATGTACAGGGCGAGATGCGGATCGTAGTCTTCGGTCAGTCCTGAAAGTAATTCGGCAACGTAATAGCCTGCATAAAGGCACGACAGATCCCGTTCCTGGGGATGGAAACGCGAGACGAGTTTGGCTTCCGTCAAAAGATCGAGACCAGACGTGTTCTTTCGAAGGAACACTATCTGACATGTCGAGAGCAGGTCAAGAGCGGATTCGAACGGCCCTTTCAGCCTTCGCCCACCCTTCGCCAATGCCGAAATCTTGCCAAATTCACGCGTGAACAGGACCACGATTCGGCTGGTTTCGCTGAAGTCGGTGACTCGAAGAATCAACCCTTCAGACTTTTCGCTCGACATCGTAGGGTTCTTTCTTGGCCAACCCGTAGGGTAAGCCTCTGGCTTGCCCA
>JANXOO010001211.1 GCA_025353525.1 Schlesneria sp.
CAGGCATCTCCCTGTGCGGATCTCCTCGCTGGAGTTCAGGCTTGAGCCTGTCTTCCTCCGAACAGGAACCAAAACCGCAATCCGCCAGTCACTCGGCGAATAAATGCGGCTTTCTCCTGTTTATCATCGCCGGACTGATGCTTGTTGCGCGATCAAACGATTTTCTGTCACTCGGACTGTCGCTCGAAATCGTCAGCCTTGCTCTGTCCGCACTGAAACAGATGACCGACCCGCCACCACCAGCGGTGGCAACCAATAACGAAGACGGAAAAGACACACCGCAGACATGGACCAATTGGCTGGCGTCAGGTTTCGTCTGGATGGGTATTGCGTTTCTGACCAACACCCTCGCCACAACGCAGTTCGATGGAGTGCGTTCGGTACTTGCGGCGTCTTACGATCCTGGCGGCGACGAGGAGGCCATCGGGGCTCCTTCAAAACTGATCCTCCTCGCAACAGGAATGATCATCCTCGGCCTGTTCGCGAGGATGGGGCTTGTTCCGTTTCATCTCGGCTTCGGCAAATGCCGTAAAAGCATCGCCGTTGAAACGAGCGGACTGACGATGTTGGCCGGGCAATTGGCTGGCACCATCGCATTGGCTCGACTGTGCGGCAGCGTGTTCGTCGGACTCGGACAACCGATCAGTGTTCTGATGATGGTAGTCTGTCTGGCGACATTTTTACTTACTGCCGCTATGGCAGTGAACGACACGTCTCGGGGAGCGGCGGCTGTTCCAAACTGGTTGATGTGTGCCACGCGGCTGCAAAGTGTCTGGCTGGGTGTCGCGCTAATGACGCTGACAATCGAACTGGATCATCCGGGGATGCGCTGGGGTGCATACCCCAACCAGAACGAAACGATCAGTCTGATCGTCTTTTCACAATTGACAGGGATACTCGCTTCCGGCGGAATTTATTGGACACTCGGCCATCTCTCAAGAGCCGACCGTGGCATTGAGTTTGCGGAAGATCTGAAGGGACTTGCGGCATATGCTCCGAGCGCCGCAGTCTCACTGACGGTGTCGCTCGCGAGTTCCATCGGTTGCCCATTGATGGCAGGTTTTTATGGACGATGGCTGCTGATGCTGGCCGGGCACAACGTTCACGTCAAATCAACGTCGAGTGTATTCTTGCCGCATGCCGGGTTAGGAATGGTGATGCTATCGGGAATCGTCGCCACGGTTTTGATGGCGCGGGTCGTCATTCGACTGGTCCGGGAAATTGTTTTTGAATCGCCTCTCGCGCGGCCAAACGCTTGCGGCGGTCGCGGACCATTGATCGCAGCGTTGATCGCATCGACGGCGACACTGATTCTGGGCATCGCCCCTCAACTTGTATTGGGGCCGTTACAATCGATCGAAGCGCCACGCGCGAGAGAGCCCCATGCTCCACAACGCGGTTCCGGCACAAATCATTCGGCATCCCGAATCAGAATCCGGACTGCGCTCGACATTTCGTGTCAAGCCAAATATGCGAGTCAAGTCGCAGAAGAATTTCCCGTCAAAAGAAAACTTTGCCGCTGCTCTTGGCAATTGCTCGGATGTTCGGCACAATCCTGCCCCGTGTGGACTCGAGCTTCAACTCTGGTCCATCATAACCGCGAGGATCAACCCTTCTTCCTCGTTGCCCCCAACTCTTGAGAGACCCACAAGAGTGTCAAAACCGAATTCCCAACCAGGCATTCAAGGTTCCACTTTGAGTGACAAATTGTCGAATAACCCAGGCACAAATGCCGTCGCACAAAAGTCCATCGTTCCGTTGAAAATCTCGCTCAGTCAAACGACCACATTACGCTGGTCGATGGCGGACGAGGTTTTTCAATTGAGGCAAACGGGCTTCGATGCGATCGGAGTGTGGCGACCGAAACTCGCTGATATCGGCGAGTACAAGGCGGTGGAACTGCTGCGGGATTCGCGTCTCAGCGTGTCATCGCTCTCGTTTGCCGGCGGCTTCACCGGCGGTTGCGGACTCAGCTACGTCGACGCGATCGCCGACGGACGCCAGGCCATTGATGAGGCGGAAGCGATCGGAGCCAAAACCGTCATCGTCGTCGGTGGACCGCGAGGCTCGCATACCATCAATCACAGCCGCAAGCTCGTGGTCGACGGCCTGAAAAAACTCGCTGACTTTGCAGAATTGGCTGGTGTGACGCTCTCTCTGCTGCCAATGCACCGGTTCTTCAGCAAACGCTGGACATTCGTGAACTCGCTCGACCAGACACTCGATGTCTTATCGCGAGTCGACCGGTCCGTCGTCGGAATGGCGTTTGACACGTATCAACTGTGCGAAGAACCCGGATTGCTCGAACGAATTCCCGTAATCGCTCCATTGACCCACGTTGTTCAAATCGGCGATTGTCGGCGGTCGCCGCAAAGTGAGCAGGATCGACTCCTCCCCGGACAGGGAATCCTCCCGTTGCCTCAAATCGTTCAAGCCTTCCAAAGCGGAGGTTTTGCCGGTTACTTCGACGTTCAGGTCTGGTCGGGAAATGTTTGGCGCTCGAATTACATTCATTCGATCGAACAAGCGCACACCGCAGTCAAGTCGATGTCACTGAGGGTGCCTGTGACGAAGTAGTCGATAACGACATTGGCTGACAGGACACCAAGGGCGAGCAACTCACACTGCCGCCCCTTGAGGATCTTCGCACTTCAGTTGATTCCTGAAGAAAAGACGCCGGAATGGCGTCTCTGCGGCTGATATTTTTACAGCCGCCACCAACGACACGTCTCGCCTCTCACCCTCGACAAATGAACCCGCCTTGTTTGCACTCAAAAATCTTCCCAAACCCCGCAGTCATCGCAGGCGGACGATTCGATGGGCCTGCGATCGCACTCAAGTCGGAAGGCGTAACCGACGATCAGAGTGGAAGACACCACGGATACTCGAGTTGCCCAGCGCACACGATGACGCGGCAATTAACTTCGAACACGGATAAGGATTACTGCATGTCACAAGGGAATCACGACCAGTTCCGGTTGGGCTTCCTGACAGCGGTTGAGGATGCAGAACGGGGATACGTCGGCGGCCTGCTGATCACGAATCGTTTTGGCCGTCCGCTTGAATTCCAGTGTACTGCTCCTGTCAA
>JANXOO010001285.1 GCA_025353525.1 Schlesneria sp.
CGAACCAAAAACGTTGGTGATGAACCGTTCGGCCCCCCCCAGCATCACGTTGAAGGCATCGCCGACTTTGTCCAGAATTTCCATGTTTCATCCGTTGATTTACGAGCTGCGCAATCTGTACCACCGACCGGGCCACCCGCGGCTGCGGTGATTCCTCTGACGAACCAGGCTCTCTGATCGCGTTGATCAGAGCCTGCGACTGGCATTCAAATGACATTCCCTGCCAGCCTGACAGGAAACGCCGGTATCCGGGCCAAGACCCGTGCCATTGTTTCAGTGGCAATACCGAACCCGGAAATCGCCCAAACGACCAGGACGTTGTGACGTAACTTCCGTGCTCGGCGCAGTTTATTTGGCTATCGGAACCCGGTCAATGCCGCCCACTCTTCGCATTTCAACGCCGCCGAAGGGATTCTGCGGACATCCAACAGTCATTCACTGTTTCCTGACAAGCAACCTATATGCCGTTTTCCGACGGATTTGCAATGTTTGCCACGCCAATGAACTCAACCGGGAACCGTCGATGGCTGCCGGGCGTGAGCCGGAAACTCAAGGCGTGTCTGCAATTCTTCCTTGCGACCCCGCGTTTACGTTATTTGTCACGAATTTATTTGGAAGTGAAGTCCGGTAGCTCCCTATTGGTTGCAGTCGCTGAGGTCGATCATCGCCGCGACCGCGTCAGATCTGATCAGCACAACGTCAACGGATCGGATCAGGTGCCTCGCCCGATTCGGCGGCGACACTTACTCACGCAGCCTCGAGTGCGGCGTAGACCTTCCCTTTCCTGGTGAACCAAGCCTGGTCCCCCCTGCTCGGCGTGCTCCTGGATCTCCCGAAAGAGTTGGACCGTCTCTGATTCGGAGCAAGGCTCGCTCGGGTCATCCACCGGGATGACCATCTCGATTTCGACGGCAATCATGTACTTCTCGGTTTGAATGAGCCGTGTCCGCTTGATTCGCTGCCCGGGAATGCGCATGGCTCTAACCTCTATCGAAGAAATGGACGGTTACCAGTTTGGCGACACCACTCTGACGCAGGTGAGACCAAACCGCCTTGAATTCGGCTCCATCTGGCAAAGACTCGCGCACCTCCGCGACCGGGTTCGGGGTCGCGTCCGAGTGTTTGGCGATCAACTCGCCGTCCTCCACCCCTGTAACAGTCGAGATAAGGCGAAAGCAGAGAGGAAACTTCAGGAGTGACTCTGCGTGTGAGCGATGGCCATCCGCTTTTTGTCGCACTTTCTTTCCTTACTGCTCTCTCCCTCGCCGATTGCACTATTGGCCTTCGGCCAATCGGGGCGACAGGACGGCGTTAGAACTTTTCGTGATCTGCATCGATTTCGCTTTTTGGAATTGGGCTAACCTGAATTGCGCACCGGGCCTTGCGTGCGGACTCGTTTTTTTTGATCACGCCGCGGCGTGATCGCCGACTCGAAGTCCCGCAGCTGTTATCGGATTTTTCCGCATTTTATGTCGATTTTCATTCGTTTTCCGCGATTGTGGCGCGA
>JANXOO010001286.1 GCA_025353525.1 Schlesneria sp.
CGATCGAACACAAAACTCGCACTGACCTCAAGGATGCTGTCCGGCTTCAACAGTCCGAATGAACCGGACGGGGCCATGTCGATGCCTTCGAAAACACCGTGCGTCAAAAAACCGTTTTTCACGAACCACATTGCGAGCCAACATGAGTATCGTCGTCAAGAATCTTTCAAAGAAGTTCGGCGCCTTCCCGGTATTGAATGATGTCAGCCTGGAAGCAGCCAGCGGATCGCTTCTGGCGCTGTTGGGTCCATCAGGATCTGGCAAAACCACGCTGCTGAGAATCATCGCCGGGCTGGAGTCGGCTGATCGCGGGCTGGTTCTGTATCAGGACGAAGATGTCACGCAGAAGTCGCCACGAGACCGACAAGTCGGATTCGTTTTTCAGCATTATGCATTGTTTCGGCAAATGTCGGTTTTTGAAAATGTCGCATTTGGAATGCGCGTCAGAAAGTGTCCGAATTCCGAAGTCAATGCGCGGGTTCGCGAACTGTTACATCTGGTTCGACTGGAAGGGCTCGAACATCGTTATCCCTCACAACTTTCCGGGGGCCAACGACAAAGGGTGGCACTTGCCCGCGCGCTAGCAGTGCAACCGCGAATTTTGCTGCTCGACGAACCCTTTGGTGCCCTCGACGCCAAGGTTCGGCAAGAACTGCGCCAGTGGTTGCGGCAGCTTCATGACGAAATTCACCTGACAACAGTTTTTGTCACGCACGATCAGGAAGAGGCATTTGAAGTGGCAGACCGGGTCGCAGTCATGAAAGGAGGGCAAATCGAACAGGTCGGGACACCTCAGGAAGTTTTCGACCGTCCCGCTTCAGGGTTCGTCATGGATTTTTTGGGCAACGTGAACGTTTTTCACGGCCGAGTCGAGAATGGAATGGCGATGCTGGGAGCGCTGAATGTTGCGTATCCTGAATACCCGCATTCCGAATCGCGAATCGCCACAGCTTACGTGAGGCCCCACGAGCTCGAAATTGAGCATTATCCGTTTGGATCGTCGAGCCTTGTGGTTCGCGTGCTGCAGGTCAACCCGGCGGGATCGGTCGCCAGGGTGCGGGTCTATTCGGATGAATTCGGACTGGCACTGAACGTCGACGTGAGTCTTGAACGGTACAGTGAGTTACGGTTGAATCCGGGAGACGAGGTCTACGTCGCAGCCCGCCGCGTCAGAGTGTTCATGCCACAAGACTATGTGATCTAACCTGCATTGCGCACCGGGCCTTGCGTGCGGACTCGTTTTTTTTGATCACGCCGCGGCGTGATCGCCGACTCGAAGTCCCGCAGCTGTTATCGGATTTTTCCGCATTTTATGTCGATTTTCATTCGTTTTCCGCGATTGTGGCGCGA
>JANXOO010001349.1 GCA_025353525.1 Schlesneria sp.
CAGGCATAAACAACCCCTTCCGCTTACTCCGATGGATGAATCGACTCCTTGGCGTGCGCGCAGTTCATGCTGACAGGCTACAAACAACAGGAAGCGGTCAAGTATCCAGTATTGGGATCGCTCGTCGCCAAGGAACTTGGCCAGCCTGATAACGAACTTCCGAACTTCGTCAGTATTTCGTCCGCTCAGTCCATTTTCGGTTCGACCGCTGACGAAGGGTTCCTCGGTCCCCGTTACGCGCCCCTTTCCGTCTCGGGGAACAGTAACAATCCGCAAGCACGAGCGAATCTGGCGATCGAATTCCTCGCCCCGCCGCGGAAGGTCGACACGGTTCAGGTCGAGAACCGGTTCAAAATGTTGCAAGTGGTGCAACGCGATTTTGCAGAACGATTCGACAGCGATTCGGTGGCATCGCACCGCTCAAACTACGAGAAAGCCGAGCGGCTGGTTCGGTCGCAAGCCAAGCACGCATTCAGGCTCGACGAAGAAGACGCCGCCCTGCGAGATGCGTACGGGCGAAACCGGTTCGGGCAGGGCTGCTTGCTGGCTCGCCGACTGGTAGAACGAGGCGTCCCGTTCGTTGAAGTGTCACTCAACGGGACGCAGGCGAATGCCGCAGCGAGCTGGGACACGCATGCTGACAACTTTAATCAGGTGCGACTGTTGTCGCAGGTCCTTGATCCGGCATGGGCGACTTTGATGCGTGATCTTCGGGATCGCGGATTGCTCGAAAATACGCTGGTCGTCTGGATGGGTGAATTCGGGCGGACGCCGATCATCAATCCGAACGGAGGCCGCGATCACTTCCCGATCGCATGGAGCACAGTACTGGGCGGGGCGGGAATCCGGGGTGGCCAGGCCTACGGGAATACGGGTGCTGACGGGATGAAAGTTGTCGACAATCCGGTCAATGGCCCGGAATTCCTCGCCACAATTTGTGCCGCACTTGGCGTCGATCCGAAGAAAGAAAACTTCACCGATGAAGGACGTCCAATCCCGATCGTCGAACGAGGGACAGAACCCGTCAGGCAACTGTTGAAAGCCTGATCGACATTCCTCGGATCACCTGGCGAATCGGGGCACCGTAACGCTTTGACGCAAGTTTCCAACACTTTTTGACATTCGATTATGGACCATCCACTCAAAACGCTGCTGACGCTGATCGCCATCGCGACTGTCATCGCGATGGCTGTGTCTGCCGGCATTGGCGCAGCGGAGCCAGTTTCTGTCGCGGCGGTGTCGAAGGTGGTGAATCCGGCCACACGATCGGCAGATACGCGTGATGCGGTTTTGTTGCTCGATGACGGGCCGCTTCATGTCCGGATGCATGTGACATTACACGGAACGCGGTTGCAGGATACACGTGACGCTT
>JANXOO010001372.1 GCA_025353525.1 Schlesneria sp.
CCTTTCAAAGCGGCACCCAAACTGTATGCGATGGTTCCGATCGAACTGGATGAGATCGAGTTCCCTGATGTCCTGAACGCGATCGCGGAACTTTCAGAGACGCCTGTGCTGATCGACTATGCAGAACTGGATGCCAGGCAAATCGACCTCGACAAGATCAAAGTGACGATCCCTCGCAAAATGACCACATGGAGTCTCGTACTTCGGCAACTCGCAGGGCAAAACCGGCTGACTCGAGAACTTTGGCAAGACGAAGCAGGTCGGGTTTTTGTCTGGGTCACCACAATTCGCGCTGGCCGTGCGAAAGATCAAAAAGATCCGTAAGATGAAACACCTGTCACGCCGCATGAATTGAGGCGTTGGGCGAGGATCAATGCATCATTGATCCTCGCCTGAGTTCCTGCGGCGAACAGCACGCAGCCAGATCGCACGACTGGACAAGGCTGCCGTATTTCAACGGAACATCCAACCAAACTGTCCCAACGGAAAACGTCGATGACCAATCGTCTCGGGTATGACAATCTTGGTCTTGGAGTGGGACTCAGAACGGTTCACTTCGACCATCTGCTGAAACATCTCCCGGCGGTCGACTGGTTCGAAATCATCTCTGAAAACTTTATGGATTCGCAGGGGCGGCCGCTCTATGTGCTGGAACAACTTGCCGAACGATATCCAATCGTCATGCACGGAGTCTCGCTGTCGATCGGCAGTACCGAGGCACTCGATTTTGATTATCTGCAAAAGTTAAAGCAACTTGCCTCGACCGTCGGTGCCCGCTGGGTGTCGGACCACGTCTGCTGGACCGGGGTCGCCGGTGTGAACACACACGACCTGTTGCCGTTACCCTATAACGAAGAATCGCTGAGACATGTCGTTGACCGAATTCGCATCGTGCAGGATGTGCTGGAACGTCCTCTGGTGCTGGAAAACCCCAGCAGTTATGTGACATTCGTCGATTCGACGATGAGTGAAGCCGAATTCATTTTGCGGATGGCCAACGAGGCTGATTGCGGTTTGTTACTCGATGTCAACAACGTTTTTGTTTCAGCCAGAAACCACGACTTCGACCCGGTTGAATACCTGCGGATGATGCCTCATCAACGAGTTGTTCAGATGCACCTGGCCGGACATACGAACTGCGGAACTCATCTGATCGACACTCATGATGGCCCGGTCATCGATCCGGTCTGGGAACTGTTCCGGATTGCGCACGAAGCAACGGGGGGCGTTTCGACATTACTTGAATGGGATGCCCATATTCCGGAATTCCCCGTCGTGCATGACGAAGTCCTGAAGGCCAAACGCATCCTCGAAATGTCGTTCAAGGCCGAGTCTGCTGCGAGCGATCATCCGCACTTGTCGACAGCTCATTTTCATACGGTTCATCATCCCGCTCTCGTCGTGACGGCGGAAACGGAGTAGAGTCATTCGCTATGTCCGATTCCCGTTCGCTCGAAACGATTCAGCACTGGCTTCATGCGGTCATCACGCACCCGGACGGTATCGATGCCGGATGCGCATCGGCAACTGCCACACGTGCGATCGATATCAGATCAAACGAGATTGATCGAGTCGTCCATCCGTCGCTCGAAATGACTGGCCGCGACCGATTGCAAATCTATGGCCGAGCCTATTTCGGGCGATTGCTCGAATGCCTGAAAGCCCAGTTTCCGGCCGTATGCCATTCGATCGGCGACGAAGCCTTCGACGGGCTGGCGTTCGGGTACCTCATACAGCATCCGTCGACAAGTTATTCGCTCGCATCACTTGGAAGTTCCTTCGAGTCTTACCTGTTGGCCACCCGACCGGCACGACATGACGACTCGGATTCCACTGTCCCCGACTTTGCCGACTTCCTGATCGATCTGACTCGACTGGAACGAATTTACAACGAAGTATTCGACGGACCCGGCCCGGAGCGTGTCCGTTCGCTGGATATCACAGACTTCACAACTCAGTCAATAATGGCACCACCGGAAGGAACCGTTCCTGCTGAGCCGCCCGGACAAAACGACGTTCGATCACAATTCGCGTCTCAGCAGCAGCGTCGCCCGGCCCCACAAGGATTATTGCAATCCGCCACTGACTCAAACCCGGCGACCGTTGGCGAGGTCAGATTGAGTCTGGCTCCAGAAGACTTTGCCAATTCATTTCTGATCATGCACAATTGTGTTCGGCTGCTTGAGTTCCGGTACCCGGTCCACGAATTTGCAACAGCCATTCGGCGCGGCCTGGATCCTGTCCCGCCGGACGCACGACCGGTTTTTCTCGTCGTCACGCGTCGTGACTACGTCGTTCGTCGATTCGAGGTTTCAAAGCCGCAATTTCAGGTTCTATTGGCCATCGAACGACGTGCGACCGTCGGCGAAGCGATTGAAACGTTATACGCCGATTCCGCAATCGACATCCGGCAAATGACGATCAACGTTCGGGAATGGTTTCAAGACTGGTCTGCGGCGCCGTTGTTTTCCGGTTTTTCAAGATGTGATCAACCCGTTCGTAGTCCGGAACGAGGCGCCTGAATGCTCGCGACCGTCAGACACATGTAGCCAGACTTGCCCGGAGCAGAAAACCACTGACCCAATGCCATAATTCACACTCGGCAAAGTGTGAAAAACGGGGGCTGGCTCCAGGTCTTCCGGGTGCCTGTCCCCATTTTTCAGCGACTCACGCTCGGCGAAGTGACACCAGTGAATTGAAAGTCGAGACGCAGTGATGTCATGATGACGGAAAGTTCTTCCTTGTAGCGGAGGCACGCAGGTGGCAGCGCGAATAATTCAAGGCGTCGCGATTGTCGTTTCGGTTCTTGTCACATGGAACGCGGCGATGGCCGCCGACCCGATCGAGGATTTGCTGTCCGCGACATACAGGATCACCGATCGCGACCATTCAGGAACGTGTTTTCTCATTGCAGAAAAAGTCATCGATCCTGCAAAACCGCGTCGCGTCGTTCTGGCGACTGCCGCGCACGTGATGCGGGAAATGTCCGGCAGTCGCTGCGAAGTCATCCTTCGCTCGGAATCCGGAGATCGTTCTTATTCCCGTGCGCCGTTTTCGATCACCATTCGCGACGGCGATATTCCCAACTGGACCAGACATCCGGCTGTCGACGTGGCGACGATGTTGATCGATTTGCCCGACGGAGTTACCGTCAAGCCACTGTCGTTCGATCAATTGGCTGACGAATCACGCCTGATTGATCGAACGATTCGCGCCGGGAGTGAAGCGTGGATCCCATGTTACCCGGCCAAGCTGGAATCGAATGATGCGGGCTGGCCCATTTTGAGGAAAGGATCGATCGCCTCGCACCCGCTGACGCCCGTCAATTCCAACAAAACAATCCTGATCGACATTCGTGCGTTCGGCGGAGAAAGCGGTGCTCCCGTCGCGACGGTCGTGAACGACCGTCCGATGGTGTTTGCCGTCGTATCAGGCATGCACCGTCAAACTGACCGATCAACAATTCCATTTGAAGAGCGGACGATGCACACTCCTCTAGGAGTATCGATCGTTGTCCAGACAACGTTTCTGCGTGAAACGATCGAACTGATGTACGCTCATTAGCCGCTCAATTGCATTCGGCCAAAAGTGGCCCGGAAAGTTCTTTCAAAAAGAACAACCGACCTGGCTGACCTGGCATGAACGTTGACGGTAGCCAGGGACTCGGCTCGTGCCGGAGTGTGATCCACAGCGACAACCCCTGCCACTGCATCCCCCGGCCAAACGTTCCGTCGGCGCCTCCGATGATCTTGTCGCATCCGATAAACAGTCCGGGGCCGACAGTATTGGCAAAAGCGGGGACATGCGTCGTGCGACTTTTGAAACTGGTCAATGCATTCTGTTCGATCGTCAGCGGATGCAACTTTGCTCCCAATCGGTGCGTCTGCTGCTTCCATTCGGCGACCGACGAGAATTCAGCGGCAAAATGAGGCTCCCAAAAGGCAATGTGACAAACGCGACCGATCCCGAACACGGTCGTTAATTTGGCACCGTAAGATCTCAGTTCACCGATCCTGTCCGCGAATGTTGGCAGCATTTTTTTCGTTGCGAAGTGACGCTGTTTTTTGGGAACGGTCAGCTTGCCAAGCGGCCCGTAGAATGCTCGTTCCATCGCGAACTGAAACGAACCGGTATTCGTCGAGGGAAGTGTATTCCCGGTACTATCGGACCACTCGTCCATATTAAAGCCGTGTACATGGTCGCACGAGACGTTCCATTCGGTCAGGAAGTAGACCGCCCAGCGATACATTCCCATGGGGCCGACGGGCAGAATCATCGCGGCCGGTTGTTGTGCGTCGCGAGCCTGCCTGATCGTCATAGCAATTTCGTGGCCGAGCATCATGTCAAAGTCGGACAGACTGTCGCACGGAATCGGGTTAAAATTCTTGTGCCAGTTCTTTTGCCTGACCGTAATCGACGATGGATCGGGGTCAACACATAAATCGATTTTTGCCAGATCCCAACCTGCCGGGAAAAAACCTTCCATGAGCGAACCGGACAATGTGGTGAGCAAATCCATTAACGAAACTCCCGAAAACTGAACGAGGTACGCAGCCCGCCGGCAATTGTTTCACGCGCCTGCAGCACGAGTGAAGGATCCTGCTGTTTCGCGACAAACGAGGTTCCAACATCAATGCTTCGGGCAATCTTTTCAATCCGTAAATCCGGTTATTCCTGGTCCACACAGGTCAACGGGATTGAATGCCGACTTGACAGAGTATAAGCATTTTCCGAATCGCTTGTGTATCAGCAACGTAAGTAGAACCAGAAGAAAACGCCGCCCGCTCGACAAAGGTACAAACCCGCGCCGAAAATCGATGTTTGAGATGAAATCTCGCTTGCACTCCGCCGCACGGCTCTCTACCGTGAACCGGATACAAATTCATGCAGGAAAGCCGCCAATGCCCAAACCACCGTCATCCGATAAAAACAATCGAGGCGACAAACGAATGACGTCTGTCGAAACCGGTTCGTCCGCCGAACCGTTACTTTCGTTCGAAGACTCGATGACCGAATTGCAACAGATCGTGAACGATCTCGAAGATAACTCGTTGGGGCTGGAAGCGTCGCTCGCCGGATTCGAGCGAGGAATCGGCCTCCTCCGCGATTGCCATTCGTTCCTGGAACGGGCCGAACAGAAAATCGAAATTCTGGTCAGCTTCAAGGAAAGCGGCGAATCGGTCACGGCTCCGTTCGACGCAACCCCTACGGCGGGCAATTCTGATTCAAAGACGCTGTTCTAGGCAGTCACGCGAGGATGAACCGGTGGCGCGCGACACAGAACCAGAAAAGTGGAGTCCGACGGAACTCGCTGATTTTCAGGCGACGCAACTCGTCAAACTCGTTCGTGCCGTCGTTCCGGCAAACACGTTCTGGACGCAAAAGTTTGCTACTGCCGGAGTCGACCCCGACTCGATCCGCTCGCTCGCCGATCTGCCACGAATTCCATTGACGACAAAAGACGAACTCGTTTCCGATCAGATCGAAAATCTGCCCTATGGAACGAATTTGACATACGCCGCGACCGGTTATTCGCGATTGCACCAGACATCGGGAACAACGACCGGGCAACCATTGAGGTGGCTCGATACGCCCGACAGTTGGAACTGGATGCTCGACTGCTGGTCGACCATTTATCGTTTGCTGGGCTTGCAACCCGACGATCGACTTTGCTTTCCGTTTTCGTTCGGACCGTTTTTGGGGTTTTGGGCGGGCTTCGAAGGAGCGGTACGGCACGGAAATCTGTGCCTGGCAGCAGGAGGAATGAGTAGTGAAGCACGACTGAAAATGATTCTTGACAATCGCGTGACCTGGCTCGGATGCACACCAACTTACGCGTTACGACTGGCTGAAGTCGCGGCCTTGCAGGGGATTGATGTATCGCGGAGTTCTGTCAGGGCACTGCTGGTGGCCGGTGAACCGGGCGGATCGATTCCGAGTGTCCGCAACCGAATTGAGTCGGTTTGGGGAGCTCGGGTTTTCGATCATTGGGGGATGACGGAACTCGGTCCGCTCGCAACGGAATGTGAAGACGATCCGGGGAACCTGACCATCAACGAATCGGCCTGTATTCCGGAAATCATCGACCCGAACACAGGCCTCGCTTCGGTCGATGGTCGTGGCGAACTGGTGATCACAAATTTAGGGCGAACCGGTTCGCCCGTCTTTCGGTATCGCACGGGCGATCTGGTCCAGGCCGATCCTGCAGCACATCCGTCAGGCCGCGCATGGCTGCGGCTTCGCGGTGGAATCCTTGGTCGAACAGACGATATGTTAATCGTTCGCGGCAACAACGTTTTTCCGTCGAGCATCGAAGCGGTCGTTCGCGAGTTTCCCGAGGTTGCCGAGTTTCGTATTGTCGCAGCACGAGTTCGCGAAATGACTCACATTCGCCTGGAACTCGAACCTCATCCGGCTGCCGATTCGACGAGACTCGTTGAATTGATCACCTCGGCCATTAAACAGCGATTGCAATTTCACGCCGAAGTCATGCTCGTGCCGAGTGGATCACTTCCCCGATTCGAAATGAAGGCCCGGCGATTGGTGCGAGAACCGTAATCACATTCGCGAGGGTGCGTCCGCGGCAATGCAAAAGGGCAGTGAATTCCTCTGAA
>JANXOO010001393.1 GCA_025353525.1 Schlesneria sp.
CACCAGTACGACTCCGGCAACCAGACCGATTTCTCGGAATAGATCTGTTCGGTACTCGCGGGGCAATCCAGGTAAGGGTCGGTCAAACGGTAATCGACGGCCGTCAATCCTGTCGTTCCGCAATATGCGAGGTATGTGACCTGGACCGGTGCAGGCTTGCGAGCGAATACGAGCAGTCGGTTGTCGAGCATATGCATCGTCAAATCGACCAGAATATCGATTCGGTCTTCTCGAATCAGTTGCGCAAGTCGATCGTCTGACATACCCGCCACGTCGCGCCACACATCGGCGTGATCTTTGCACCGCTCCGTATTCCGGTCAGGAGCGACAACCGACACGTAGCAAAAGATCTCGAACTGATTGCGGTCGTGCTCGATCAGCAGCGGGAGTATGAATCGTCCGACGGGGTGGTTGCTGAAATCGGGCGAGACATATCCGATTCTGAGACGGCGATCAGAGGATCGGTCGTTTGCGAACGTACGATCCTCCACGGCCAGCGGTTCCGCATGACGGCGATTCCAGTCGACGTGTTCTCTCCAAAGTCCCTGCGCGTCGCAGGCGGGGCTGAATGTCAGCGAATAGACGAGGTTGCTGTGCGCTTTGATGTAATCGGGCTTCAATTCCATTGCCCTGCGGCAAAGGGCGATCGATTCATCGAGTTTTCCACAGTCTTTGAGTGCTGCGCTCAGGTTGCTGCAAACCTCCGCCGCGTCCGGCTTCAGTTCGAGGGCTTTGCGGTAGCATGCAACCGATTCGTCGAGCTGGCCATGTTCTCGCAGTGCGATGCCCAGATTATTGCAGATCTCGGCGCTGCCAGGGGATAATTCCAGTGCCCGGCGATAGCAGGAGATCGCGTCCACCACTTTCCACTGACGCATCAATGTGACACCCTGGTTGCAGAGTGCTTCGGGAAAACGGGGATTTAGTGACAGGGCCGTCCGGTAACATTCGATTGCCTCGTCGAATTCCCACTGGTCGTTCAGAGCGATTCCCAACAGATTAAATGCTTCAGCGAAATCCGGTTTCAGTTCCACGGCGCGACGATAGCAACCGACCGCTTCGGCCAGCTTTTGTTGTTTGCTGAGGGCAAAGCCCAGATCACAGTGAGCGTCCGCAAGATCCGGCTTCAGCAACGTGAC
>JANXOO010001429.1 GCA_025353525.1 Schlesneria sp.
GAGGGAAAAGTTCGTAATGAAGGCGACGTGCAAATCGCAGTCTCGCCCTATCCCGTCAGCTATCGTTCGATTCGACCAAAGAAATCAGAATGTGAAAACCTGCTGGTCCCGGTCTGCCTTGCGGCATCTCACATCGCGTACGGGTCAATCCGGATGGAACCCGTCTTTATGGTGCTTGGCCAAAGTTCGGCGACAGCGGCATGTATGGCGATTGACGCCCAATCGAGCGTGCAGGACATCGACTTCAACGCTTTGAAAAAGCGGCTGACCGACGATGGCCAAACGCTGGAGTGGAGCGGATCACGATTCTGATTCAGGATCGCGATGCGTTATCGGTGCCAGACGACGAGTTGATTTCGGGACTCGGCAGCGTTCGCGCGGTTGATTTTCAGGATCACCGATTCGCTGCGGGCGTTTGATTCGAGCGCCACTCCCAAATCGTCAAGGCTTGTGACTGGTGACCGTCCAATCGCTTCGACCACATCATAAACCTGCAATTCACCATTCAGCGGACTGTTGCGATCAACTCGCAATACCAGCAATCCGCGTGCGGACCGCTGATAACCAAGTTGTTCGGCCAAATCGCCGTCGAGCGGATGAAGGATCAATCCCATTTGACGAATGGGAGCACCGATGGCCGGTCTGGCAGGCGCTTCGCTTGTTTTTCGCATCTCGGTTCGATCGGCGAGGACGATTGAGAGCGGAACTTTCTTTTGTCCGCGCCAGACGGTCATCCGGATCTGTTTTCCAATCGGTGACAGGCTGACCAGATTGATCAGGTGGTCATGGTCCTGGACATCAATGTTATCAAAATTCAGAATGACATCATCGAATTGAAGGCCGGCTCGTGATGCAGGCGAATTGGGGAAAACCTCGTTCACACGAGCCCCTTGCAGTCGATCAAGCTTCAGCTTGCCCGCGACTTTGGTATCAAAATTCTCGTCGAGTTTAACTCCGATCCATGCTCGGGGGACGACGCCATGTTCGAGCAATTGGTCCATGACGCGTTGTGCCAGTTGACTGGGAATGCTGAACCCGATCCCCTCGTTTCCTCCGCTTGACGACGCGATGGCCGTATTGATGCCGATGACTCGGCCCTGAAGATCAATCAGAGGTCCACCACTGTTACCGGGATTAATCGCAGCATCCGTCTGGAGAAAATCCTGATTGATGACTTCAGACTGTTTTCCGAGTTTCAATAACCGGCGACCCCGGGCGCTAACGATCCCGAATGTGACCGAGCGACTGAGTCCAAAGGGGCTGCCCATTGCCAGTACCATGTGGCCGATATCAATTTTGCGACTGTCACCCCATTTGGCTGCTGTCAGATTCGGGGCATCGATTTTCAGAACGGCGATATCCGATTCGACGTCGGCCCAGACCTTTTCCGGCTGAATGACCCGACCGTCATGCAGATGGATCGAAATGGAATCGAGCGGGGTTTTGTCAATCACATGTCCATTGGTAACGACAAAAAAGCCGCTTGCTTTTGAACTGCCGATGATCACCCCCGAACCTGTTTCCTCTTCTTTGGCTCGGCCATTGACACGACGTTCGCTCTGGATGTGGACGACGCTGGGTGTCGTCACGGCAGCGATTTTGGCCAGCAGCATACTTCCGTCTTGCAACGACGAACCGTCAGTACTTAATTCGCGGTAAACCCGTTCCGTGTTAGTTCCATCGAGGTGCTCGGCATGTACCGATCGATTGATCGGCAGTGAGGCAATAATCGCTCCGAGAGCGACGCCGATGACCAGGGTTCCCGCGTACATAATGAGGGGTTTGGGTTGGCGCATACGTTCCCGTTTTACCGCTGGGCGAGTTCCGTCATCGTGACATCGCTCGCAGTTCCCGATCGGCAGAATATCCGGTGCTGTTCCGAAAGTCAGATTCTTCCGAGTTTTCAGAGGCCGTTTGATGGCACTTGATTTTACCGGATCCTGGTTTGACTCGGCAGACCACTTTCTAAAATCGAGGATTTTTGTTGCGTCGTCGCTCGAATTGAAAAAGCCGAACGTGCGGAAACCGGTCATTCCGAATTTTCCGCCGCGATCACGATTTTGTGTAGTTGTCAAACACTCGAACGTTGTCCCACGTCGGCTTGTTCTCTTCGATGAATTTTAGATGAGCGGGAGCCGTTTGGTAGACGTCATGGTCGTGCCTGGACTTGAAAACGACGAGCAATGCGACATGAAAATCCCGAACGTTCACCGGCCGTTCAAGATCAGGGACGAGAGGACCTGCACCGAAAAATGTGACTCCCGGATGGTCTTTAAGGTACTTGAAGCAGGCATCAACAAGATTCCGGATGTTATCAGCGGTTCCGTCTTTCAATCTGAAATAGACATTGTGGACGAGCATGGACTGGTTCGCATCGTGAGCCATCAAAGGAGTTCCTGAATATGAGTTTGCCGTCAGATACGCTTTTATCATCGCGTTTCGACTCGTCACTTGCCACTGTAACGGATAATGTAATCCGACCCCGATCGTTTTTCTTTTTTTCAGGTACGTCGCAGTGGTTCTGGAACTCTTCGAAGACTCGTTTGGCGATCATCGCAATGCGCAGGCCCTGGCCAAGGCGTCGGAACTTGCTTATATGCCCGAAGATACCGGCAGGGCCGAGTTTGCAGCCCAATTGGGGCTCGATGCGCGTCTGATCACCGTGGGTAATACTCAGGCTTACGTTGCACACAATGCGAATCACATCGTCATTGCGTTTCGCGGTACTGAATCGCCCACGACGATCGACGGCCTGAAAGATTGGCTGCTGTCCGACGCCGTCAATCTGTTGATTTTGCCGACAGGGCGACTGGGAACCGACTTCGCCGCCGCAGGGGTGGGCGCACGATTTCACCAGGGGTTTATCGACGCACTGAACGATATCTGGATTCCTGTATTCACAACTGTTCAGGAGGAACTTAAACAATCCGAGCGTCCGTTGTGGATTACGGGGCACAGTCTGGGTGGCGCGTTAGCCGTCCTGAGTGCATGGTTATTTCATCGTAAATTCGTCAGCGTTCACCAGGTTTATACATTCGGCGGGCCGATGATTGGATATGTCGAAGCGTCGTCAGCGTTCAACCGGGAACTGGCGGGCAAGATTTTCCGGTACGTTAATGGTCCCGATCCCGTTCCAAAACTCCCCACAATGAGCCTGATCGCCAATGACTACGGTCATGTGGATAAAGAAATGGCGATGGGAGTTGGTCCCGGCGCCGCGTCATCGTTCCAACTGTTTTCACAATTTGCCAGCCGGTCGGCGGATGGCGTTATCCACGGAACATTGGTCGACGATATCTGGAAGGCGATTTCACAAACCGTCGAAGCGCATTTGATGCCCAGCTATCACAGTTTGATCGAACGACTGATGGGGAAGTAACGCATTTTGGGAGAATGCGGCCAACTCGCTACACCGCCGACCCGACTTCAACTTCGGCCGGAGCGATCGTCGTAGCGGCCAATTCGCCGCCAGTATATGCAGGAAGTTCGCAGCGGGTCGCTTCCCACCCATGGTGTCGCAGCGTCCCGCGGAACGGAGCTGTTCCGGTGAGTTGTCCTGTGAGACGGTAGCGCGTCGCATCGAATCCGGCAGGGATATCGACCGGCGCGCCTTCGGAGTCTTTCAGGATTGGCTGGATGGCAAACAACCGATTGATCACGCTGCGACTGTCGCGGTGAATCTCACGAACGGCAGCACCCACCTGTTCGTCGGAATAGCCGCTCAGATCTTCTTTCAGAAAATCGATGAACCGGGCCTCTCTTTGAAGAGTCGCCAAAAGCGTAATCGCTTCGCTCTGTCGCGGCTTCTGCGGAGCCGGAGCGGGAACCGGTTTTTTGGAAGGGGAATCCGCGACCGTCGCGGGCAGAGGAACAGGTTGTGACGGGACCGGACATGTTAGCGCAAGCTTCACGTTTTCAGCGGTTGTTTTGCTGAAAAGAGAACCAAAAAATGCCCGAAATGCCGTCGAAATTCTGCCCATTCCACGATTCCCCCTGATGCTTGCGACGAGGAGTGACTTCCGAATCAACCTCGCCCGGTAGTAGCGCGGCTTGCATGGGAAAAGTCAATCGACCTCGGGGAAAGTGACGAATCGGGTCAGTTCACGTCGCGAGAATTTTCTCCGTCGTGCCGGAACTCGTTGAAGTTCAGGTACTCCCAGTGCCGGTAAATCGAAGATTGCGTCACCAGCTTCGAATGCGGCCCCATCGCGGCAACTTTACCTTCGTGCAGGACGACAATCTGGTCAGAACGACGAACGGTCGACATTCGAGCTGGAAGGAAGATTACCGTTCGTTCGCGACAAATCCGGTCATAGGCGTCGATCAGCAGCGTTTTGGTGTCTTCATCCAAAGGAACGCCCGGTTCTTCGATCACGAGCAACGCGGGGTTGCGAACGAGTGCTCGAGCGAGGCCGAGTCGAAATCGTTGCCCTGCATCAAGTGATTCGCCCTGGCTGGTCAGTACTGTTTCATACCCGTTGTACAGTTTTACGATGAAATTGTGGGCGTGAGTCAGCTTGGCCGCTTCGGTTGCCTGTTGCAATGTAATCCCCGACTGACCGGCACGGATGTTTTCCAGGACGGTCCCTTCGAACGGGGGGTCGTCGGCGGCTACGAACACGGTTTCAGCACGCAATGATTCAAGAGTCACCCACGCGATGTCTTCGCCATCGATCATCACTCGGCCCTCGCGCGGCTCGATAAATCGCGGAAGCAGTAATGCAATCGCCTTCGCTTCCAGCGGATTCGGTGACACGATCGCGTAACACTTGTCGACCTCGAGCTTGAAGTCTACTCCGTCGAGGATCTTTCGACCGGACGCGGTCTGGAATTTCACGTTTTCGAAATGGAGCGTTTTGGCCATTGGCTGCAGGAACTTGGCTCCGACCGCCTGGCTGACGGTTGGCACACGATCAAGAAACCGCTGAACGGAGTCAGCCGCAATCGACGATTCTCGCCGAATTTCGGGAAGGGATTTTAATGCGAAGACACCTGGAATTGCTGCCACAATCGCAGCAATGAACGTCAATCCTTCGGCGATCGTCATTCCGGATGTTGATGTCGCACTTTCGAGTGCCACGACGTTGCTGCACAGAAGAAACAGAAGAAAGGCACCAACGAAGGCGCAAGAAATGACGATGGTTGAATGGGGCCGGTCGATGGCCTCGGTCGCCCGCGATGATTCGGCCAACTGAGAATGATATCGTTCGAGGTGCTTCTGAAACTGATCGTGGTCGTTTTGCTCGATCCCCAGTCCGCGAATCAACCTTGCATTCTGAAAACTGGCCAAAAGCACCTTCAGTTCGCCACGACTTCGATCTTCGGCCAAACGGCGATTCTTGATCGCTTTCTGGCGAATGCCATCCAGGAGGAGCAATCCCAGAGCGAGTGGAGTAATCCATTGAAGGGCCAGTCGCCAGTCGAGACTTAGCACAACCAGTAACAAACCGGTCAATTCCAGCGGATAACGGACGCTGCGGGAGACAAATTCAAATGCACCCCGTCGAACGACTTCCAGTTCCTCTGTAAACAGTCGGGTTGCCAGCAGTTGACCAGATCCGTCGAGATCTTCAGGACCGAGTCTTAGAACCTGACGGTGAAGATTTCGCCGTGCAGTGGAGACACCTTCAATTGCGACCCGATGGCTGCAGACGCGCAGTCGAACAAGGCAAGCGCTGCGAAAAACCAGCAACAGGACTCCGATCGATAGCAGCCAGATCAGAGCAAGAACATTCATTTGCAGCCAGCCGACACGACGGTAAAGGAACGCGATGGTGCTGCCCCACAGAAAATGACGCGTCCGCCAGACCGCTGGCAAAATGCCATGTTCGTCGTAATAAACGTGGACCTTTTCGGGAATATCCTGTTCAGCGATCTGTGGCGCAATCGCTTTCGCGTCGACGGGGCTTCCGGCCATTTTCAGCCCGGCAATTCGCTCGAATCGTGCGAATTCGTCAGGTGACAGATTCAATTCGAGCCGTCCGCGATCAACTACCAATCCGACAACAAGGCTGAGATCGAGAAGCAGCAGGAACAGTGATAGCGTTGCCGCAACCGCCCAGAAAGCGGCAGTTCTGGAATGTCCGCGGACCAGACTACGTCGAGAAAAAATTCGTTCGAGCGAATTCGCCGGAGCTACATCCACGGTGTTTGCCAATTGAAGAACTAGGCCAGATCGCGATCTTCAAACAAAATAAACGCCAACAGAATTGAAGCACAACAATAGCAGGCACAGTAGATTGCAGAATAATAGAGATAAACCGGCGGGACGATATCTCCTGTTGCGACCGCCGCGCTGATGTTAAACAGGTCCAGTGACGGCAGGACCGTTGCAATCAATCGGGCCATAAACTGCACATATTCGAGTTTTAAAACACCCGCCTGAACCAGTAATCCGGTCAGGTGCCCTACCACAAATATCGCGAAACAGCTTGTCAGGTTCACAACCATCGGCAAACGTGTCGAAATCGCCACGCTGACGGCCGAGATGACCGCGATTTCCATCATCAACAACGCAACACCGGGCAGGACCTGGTAGACCTCGTGAATTCGCTCGGCATGTGTCGGGATTTCCTTGGATCCCTCTTTGGCATCATAGCTGACTTTGAAGTAGACCAGCACCAGAAAGACTGTGACGACGGGCAGCATGTACCACAAAATCGCCTGGACGATTCCAATGTACTTTCCCAGGACGAACTGGCGTCGATTGATCGGCTTGGAGAGCAACGTCATTGCCGTCTTGCCGTCAATTTCTTCGGCAATACTGGTGCTGGCAGTCCAGACAGCGATCAACAGGCCAGTAATCAGAATTGTGGCCAACCCGCAATCTTTGACCATTTTGACATCTTCGCCGAGCGAGAAGAACGGCAAAACGTAATTCAGCAGCAAAATGACGATGGCGAGTGCCATACAGAGCAAAAAGACCGGTTGGCGTACGGCCTCTTTCGTCGTGGCTCGGGCAATAATCCCCGCTTTGGTCTGATACGAGAATCCAATCAGGGCCGCCAAAGCCAATACACCGAGAACGATTATCGGAATCCAGCTTGCGTCTCCGCGTGAACCGATATTGTCTGCGGCGAGAACCGAACTGGAAAACAGCGACGACATCAGCATGAACAACCTCGTGCGAAACAAAAGTGCCAGCGAAGAAACGGAAAAGTGCCCGACTTCACGGCGGAGCCTACGCCAAATCGCATCCAAATGTTGGATCGCAAGACGAGAATGTACCGATGGCAGCGACCGATTAAAACCGGTCCCGTCGATTTGTTTGAAATTTTGTCTTCGGGAATACAGGAAAGAACGCTTTGAAGGGTCTGCGACACGTCGTCTGACGTTGCCGAAAGCCGTAAAGTCGCTTTGAATCGCGTGACCTGTGCGAAACAAAACCTCAAAATGACTTAATCATTGTCACCAGCGGTAAAATCTGGCTCGGCTGCTCAACCCACTTTCGAGCAACCGAGGCCAGAGGCTTTGCAGTCCCCAGCCCAACTACCACAAGCAAACACGATTGAAAAACTGCGCCCGGAAACAGGAAAATTCCTGAATTTCTGCGGCGTTTAAACGAACTGAATCGGTCACCCGTTCAGACGTTTTTGACCTGGTTCAGAGTCCGTTGACGTAATACAACGGGCTTTGAATAAACCTCCGCTGACGTTGCCGATCGCTGAACATCCAGATTCGCCCGCGCCACGTAACGGCCATTCGAGGATCACCCCGTCCTGTCGAACCCTCTTCACGTGAGCGAACCAGACACTGGCCATTCGCGACAGGCCAGTACTTTTCAGGATCCGCCTGGAACTTTTGCAGATGTTCTTCCGATTGGAAGCAGATCGTCTGACCACGATGTTCTGCAACAAATTCCGGTAATCCTCGTCGAACCCGAGTTTCTTCGAGCAAGCTCACCAGGCAATACCCGTCGAAACCGAACTTGAGCGCGTTCTCGGGATCGAGTGCCGACACTGCGTCGTCCGTACCGCTCCGCTTGCGAACCGCCGGTTGCGATTTGGAGAGAGGCAAGAGCGCCGAAAACAAATCGTTTGCCGACTGAAAGCCGGCCATTCGCTTCAACTCTGTTTGATCCGGAGCGATCACGATCGTCGTAGGAAATGCTTCGACATGGAATTTCGTCACCATTTCCGGATTTTCATCGGCATCAATCATCAGCGGCACAAAGCCGGCCTGTACGATGTCAACTACGCGAGAATCGGCAAACGTCAGTTGTTTCATTTGCCGACAGGGGCCGCACCAGACTGCGGTAACCCTTACCAGGATGGGCTTTCCGTCGCGAATCGACTCTTCCGTCGCTTCCTTGTACGATGTTTTCCAGTCGATGGAAGGTACTTTGTAGGTACCTCCGTAATCCTGAGCGATGGCGGAACTTCCCGCCAACGTGATGGCGAACAAACCGCTCGCCAAAGTGCGCATGTATCTCAATTTTTGCATACCAACCTCCTGGGCCGAACCATCGGTTCTCGAATCCATTCTTAGTCCTCAACTCGGCATGCGCACGGCCCAAATTTTTGCTGCCCGAGTCCTGAGGCGGTCGAAAGAATAGTGGTGGTTCCAGAGGTGTGCCACCGAATTACGTCGCACGAACATTAAGAAATCGAAAGCCCGTTGAATCCTGCTTGATGTTTCAAGAGTTCTTGATACCTGACCCTGCAGAAGGCTTTACGCCGTTTTCGGCGAGGGATTTCGCTTGAGGAAAGGGCCAATTGAGGGTGAAAAAGCCTTTTTTTTTGCCCCCAAAAATATGATTTTTTTGGTAGAATTCAGGTCGATTCAAGCGTTTTTTTAGCGAAATTGACGATTGAAACAGCGAAGAAGCTCTGCGTGAACGCTCGGGCTACAACCAAAATCCGGGCAATTTTGTATTGAACATGGGCGACTTAACAGGTTTTTCCTGACCAGCGTTGGCGATTTTTATGCGATAAACATCGCTCGCCGCGCCAGATCATCGAGGACATCGGGCAAAAAGCTGTTTGCCGGAGTCCTCAAAACGTCGGGGTCCATCACGCGAATCCCCTCTTGATGTACGATCAATTTTCCGCTCAGCAACGCCTGGCACAATGCCTCGATCAATTCCGGACGATTTTTCGTTCCGTCGCATGCGGCAACCACTTGCCGCTGCAAATCGTTGAGTGCGACGAGTTCATGTCGTCGGTTTGTCACATGGTTTCCCTGGGTCGCCTGAGTTCTGGCGAGGCTCGAAACCGTTGGAAACTGTCCAGGAGTTTTTGTAAAACGAGGTGCTGTAAAATGAAGGTCGATGACCGATGTCTCACAGCAACGCAAAAGCAGGGTTGCCAGTTTTTCCGTGTCTGAACTCATGACTTCGCGACCCGACTTTTCGCTGACACCGGACGATGCACACCCCGAGATTCTGGCGAGTTCGCGGAAGGGAATCGACGCTGGCCAGATTGTTTTCAAATGGTGCATCGCCGATTTGACGATGGCATTTGTTGTTGTCAGCTTTGGGTTTCCCCGACGGTAGACAACAGTATCTGCCGTTGCACCCTCGGGCGGCAACGCGTCGGGTAGGGCATCCGACGCAACACGAAGCTTCATCATCTGTTGCGGACTGGCAGGGCGTTCGACGTGTATGTCATCGTGGCACAAGAGTGTCTGCCGAAACGTCCGATTCCTCAAAAAGTCCATGTACTGTTCGGTTTCGATCTCATTTCGCGAGAATCGACGAAGCTTTTCCCGGACACCCTCTGGCAGATTTCCGGTCGACATGACCCCAAAAACGGCCTCTCCCAAATACCGCAACCCGTGACTGGCGGCTCTGTCGGCAAACTGGTGGAAATAGACAGGCAAATTCACTTCTTCGAGGTGATCGTGAAAGAGGTAATAGTCGTCGACGCGACGTACGATCGTCTCAAGTTCCTGTCGTAACACATTTCCGAACGGGTCACCTTCGACATTTGTTGCCTCGCTCAGGAATTCGAGCAACCCGCGTGCTTCGTCGAGCTTCTGCTGCGGTTGTTCGAACGAGTCTGCCCGGTACCTCATCATGTCACGAATCATTCCGCGCATGTGCCACCCGGGAAATGTGTTATAGCTGACGTAGGCGACCCCTTGAGGCGCCAAAGATCGATTGCAAATCTCAAGAATCTTTTGTTGCACGGCCTCTGGAACCCACGAATAAACACCATGGCAAATCACGAAATCGAACGGTTTTTCGCTCGCGAAGGTCAAAATGTCCTGGCACCGCAGTTCGACGTTTCGCAGTCCCAGTTGAGACAACATTGAATTTCCGTCGGCGATCTGACGGGCAGAACCATCGATTCCGATAAACTGGCTATCGGGGTACTGATCGGCAATCGGAAGCAGATTGCCACCGCTTGCGCACCCCAACTCAAGAACACGGCAGGACTCGAGCGGTGCCGGTGACATGCCAAACAGCGTCGCGACTGTCGCCATCACATCCGGATGCGACTGATAAATCGGATGACTCTTGTACGGAACCTCGTCGTATGAATTTGGCTGAGCAGTTGGCGGTGCGTCCACTTGAATGTCTCTGAAACAGGTTGCGAATTCTGAATGGCGACCGGCAGGAAAGGAAATACCGGTCGCTTACCAAGGGGACAGGCACCAGGCAGACCCTGAGCCAGTCCCCGTTTGCAGCGGTTAAATTTTCCACTACAGGTCACGAAACAGTCTGCGTCACGCCCGTTCGCCCGTCAATCGCGTACCTGAATAAAAGCAGTATTCGACGACGACGGGCGAAGTCGTGGGACTGGGGCATAAACGATTACGCCGCGCCATGACGTGTCTGGTGGCTACGTCCACGGGAACTCACTTTAGGTAACCCGAAGCGTTAGGAAGGGAGTTTCCGCTGTTTTCACTCGCCTGGACTCCCTCGCTAACGCTTCGGGCTACCTCGTCGTTTCGACAAAGCGAGTACCATTGGGCGTGCGTCGGCCTGATTGACAGGCTAGACTTGTGAGCACGAGATTCACCCCGGCTGTTTTCCTGTTGAAGATCGATATTACTGATGTCTTCGCGCGATTCGATCCTTGCCGCTGTGCGCGGGCACCTGCCGCAGTCGTCTCCTTTACCGGACCATACGGGACCGTGGATCGAGTATCCCGATCCGGTAGCCCAGTTTTCCAGTGTTCTGGAAGTGATCGGCGGCCGGTGCATTCGCGTCAGGCACGAGGCCGATGTTGCTGGCCAACTTGCCTCAATCCCACAGTTTGCCTCTGCACAACAAACACTGTTGCTTGTGCAAGGAGCGGGAACCGGAACCGTCGATATGGAACAGATTGATGATCCGCATCAATTGTTTGACATCGATTTTGCAGTGCTGCCAGGCAAGATCGCTGTCGCTGAAAATGCTGCCGTCTGGGTCAGCGATCAAGGCCTGAAGCATCGAGTGATTTATTTTCTGTGTCAGCATCTGGCTCTGGTGGTTCAGGCGTCCGATCTGGTTCACAACATGCATCAGGCTTACGACCGCCTGTCCGTGAGCGATTCACCGTTTGGCGGATTCATTGCCGGTCCCTCCAAAACGGCGGATATCGAACAATCGCTCGTCGTGGGTGCTCATGGACCGCGGTCGATGACGGTTTTTGTCGTAGGATAAACGGGTATTGCGCCCACAAGACGCGTCCAACGTGAGGAGGTCTGAAGGTGCCGCATCGAAGGACTCAACCCGACTTCACATCGCTGATTTTCGTTTTCTTCATGTCGATATGTGTGCAGGCCCGTGCTGTCGACAAGACTGCACGTGAACCCGGATTCACTCTGACGCCGCAAAAGAGCTTCCTGAAACTGTCCAGGGACCACATTCCCACGGCTTGTTCGGCGGTTGGCGTCAACAGCAAAAACGAAGTCTTTCTGTTTCATCGCGGCCCGCGCCCCATCCAATGCTTCGATGCTGAAGGAAAATTTTTGCGAGCCTGGGGCGACGATGTCATCAAGATTGCGCACGGGTTGAAAATCGACGGCGATGACAACGTTTGGGTCACGGATGTTGGAGGTCATCGCGTCTATAAATTTGACTCGACCGGCAAGCCCCTGCTTG
>JANXOO010001430.1 GCA_025353525.1 Schlesneria sp.
GTTCGCGATCAAGCACCGCCGCAACACTGGCCGCATCCGAAATCTCAATCGCCGCATGGTCCAGTGGAATTGCTCGCGAGCCAAGTTGTACCACCAGATCGCTTCCCAACTGCCCTTTGGCTCCGATGACTGCCACTCGAAGCATGTTTTGACTCCTGATGCTCGACACGAATGTGTCTCGACCTGAGATATGAACTGAACGTAGCAAGTCGCCATCTGCCCGATGCTATGCTTGATGTCTGACGCGTGATGTCTGCATGGGCCACGGACGACCGGAACGGAATCAATCGCCGCGTTTCAAGGCTTCCGCCACTTCAATGGCAAAGTATGTCAGCACTCCATCCGCGCCTGCTCGCTTGAATCCGAGCAAACTTTCGAACATCGCCTTCTTGCGGTCGAGCCATCCATTTTGAGCGGCGGCAACAATCATCGCGTATTCGCCGCTGACCTGATAGGCAAAGGTCGGTATTCCAAATGTCTCTTTCACACGTCGGACGATATCGAGATAGGGCATTCCAGGTTTCACCATCACCATGTCTGCTCCTTCTGCAATATCGAGCGCCACTTCGCGCAGCGCCTCGTCGCCATTGGCCGGGTCCATCTGATAGGTTCGCTTGTCGCCCTGGCCAAGGTTCGTCGAAGAACCGACGGCATCGCGAAATGGACCGTAGAATGCCGAAGCGTACTTGGCCGAATAGGCGAGCAGCTGCACATTTCCCAAATTTGCTTCATCGAGTGCCCGGCGGACGGCACCGATGCGACCGTCCATCATGTCGGACGGCGCGATCACGTCACAACCTGCCTGTGCCTGAAAAACCGCCTGCTTGCAAAGCATCTCAAGCGTTTCGTCGTTCACTACATAATTGTCGCGGACCAGTCCATCCTGTCCGTGCGATGTATACGGATCAAGTGCAACATCGCAAATGACACCGATTTCAGTCCGGCTCGACTTGATCGCCCGAACGGCTCGACAGACCAGATTGTCCGGGTTGATCGCTTCCGTTGCCGCATCGTTTTTCAGTGAGGCGTCGGTCGCAGGGAAAACAGCGATCGCAGGAATCCCGAGCCCGGCGGCGTGCGAGACCGCTTCAACCAGAAGATCGATCGACAACCGTTCGACACCGGGCATTGATGAAACGGGAGTCCGTTTCCCCGTCCCTTCCTGCACAAAGACAGGCCATATCAAGTCGTTGAGCGAAAGATGATGTTCGCGAACAAGGCGACGCGACCAGTCGAATTGTCGCGTTCTTCGCATGCGAACTTGCGGGAACTGGCCATGCGGGATCGGAGACGAGTGATTCACAAATGAACTCCGAAAATGAGCTGTACTGAATATCTTCCACTGCCGTCGCTTGGGACCGGATCAACATTTACTGTCGGAACCATTTTAGCTGAAACTGAGTGAATCGCTCGGTGATATGCTGCAGAGAAATACAAAGTTTTTTCACCACAGAGTCGCCGAGGCACAGAGAAGGAAGGAGAAGAGGCACGTTGCAAGGGCGCTCCGAGAGACTGACCGGGGTTTCTCGTTTCTTCGTTCGTGCATGGAATTTATTGGGGAGTCAGTTTTTCTGTCTTGTCTTCTCTGTGTCTTGTAGTTCACTCTTTAATTCGTGTTCTTTGTGTTGGTGTGGGCGTTTGTTTCAGGACGAGGAATTCGTTATTGGTCTTTGTCATGTGGCCGGACGCAGCGACGTGGCGGCTCGGTCGGCGCCTCGCCCTCCCA
>JANXOO010001435.1 GCA_025353525.1 Schlesneria sp.
ACCGGAAATAGTCGTTGATCCTCCACAAGCATCTTTCGATAAAGAGGTTGTGTCAAATGAGAAGGAGCCCGTCCAGGACCCTGTCACGGACGATTGGGGAGATGGAATTCTGTAGAGAAAAGTCGTTTTCAACTGGAACGCTGGTTGCATAGATGAGCCAATTGCGATTTGTTCTGCCAATTTGACGGTCGCGTTCAGAAATATGAGTGAGATGTGACTGAATGAATAACTCCGATAGTGCAATGATCGAGGCGATTGGCCTCAGCAAATTCTACGGGCCGTTCGCGGCAACGCAGGATGTCAGCTTTTCGGTTCCAAAGGGCCAGGTAGCCGCATTTCTGGGACCGAACGGTGCCGGAAAATCGACAACAATGAAGTTGTTGACCGGCTTTTTGGCACCCAGTTCCGGGACTGCCAAAATCGGCGGGCTCGACATGTCTGTCGACCGGCTGAAAGCCGCTGAGATGCTGGGTTACCTGCCTGAAAATGGTCCGCTTTATCTCGAAATGACTCCGTCATCGATCCTGCGGTTTCTCGGTGAAGCCCGCGGAATGAGTGGCGGTCGATTGAGTGAACGGCTCGATTACGTTGCTCAAAAGTGTTCATTGAAAGGGGTCTGGGGCAAGCCCATCGGTAAACTGTCGAAGGGGTTTCGCCAGCGAGTCGGGATGGCCCAGGCGCTGTTGCACGATCCACAGGTGCTGATTCTGGACGAGCCGACAAGCGGCCTGGATCCGAATCAAACGCACGATGTTCGTGAATTGATTCTCAGCCTCGCCAAAACGAAAACAATCCTGTTGTCGACTCACATTCTTTCCGAGGTCAAAGCCGTGTGCAATCGCGTGATCCTCGTGAACGATGGTCGAGTCGTCCTCGACGGAACCGTCGAGCAGCTGGAACAGGGTGGCAAGGGAATGGACGCCCGGTTCCGCGAATTGACGGGAGCGGGACGTTAATCGGCAGGTCGTTCTTGCACTGAAGTGAAGCGTCATACGACCGCGTCAGCAAACGCGATTCTGGCGGCGAAATTCAACAAGCGGCGCTGGCTTTCGCTGGAATCAAAAGTAACAACAACAGGGCGATCAGCCCGGGCAGTTTTTGAAAATCGGGTCGAAGTGCGTTGCTTCGATCGGCAAACAGGGATTCAGTGAGGCAGGAATCGGGACGATCACTTCGTTCGTTGTCGCATGCCCTGCAGAATTGTTTGCCAAAAGTTTAGACCAATACCGTATCCTCATTCGACAGGGATCGCCCACAGATGCGTTCGCATGTTGTCCTCGCGGTCTTCAAACGCAATTTCTGGAGCTATTTCTCCGGAGTTATCGGCTACCTCTTTATCGTCGTGTTCGTGTTCCTGGGTGCGTTCGCCGCGTTTCAGGAAAAATTCTTTGCGAACAACGTTGCCAGTCTGGATCAATTGAACGAGTGGTTTCCGCAACTTCTGCTGTTCATCATTCCGGCGATCACGATGAGTATCTGGTCCGAAGAGCGTAAACTTGGCACTGAAGAGCTTCTGTTCACACTCCCCGTGTCCGACCTGGAAGTTCTGATCGGCAAGTACCTGGCAGTGATCTCGGTTTACACCGTTGCTCTCGCCTTTTCGTTGACGAATGTCGCAATCCTCAGCTTTATCGGGGCTCCCGACCCTGGCCTGATTTGTACGACCTATCTCGGCTATTGGCTTGCCGGTTGTGCGTTGCTGGCAGCAGGAATGGTCGCATCACAACTGACTGGCAACGGGACCGTCGCCTTCGTGCTCGGCTCGGCAATCTGTGCGATTCCGGTTTTTGCAGGACGACTGTCATTCCTTGCGAAGACCTTCGGTTCTGATGCTACGTTTGACGGATTAAGTCTTCCCTCGCAGTTCAAGCCGTTCGGAATGGGACTGATTCCGTCACAGGGGCTGTTCTACTTCGTCGCGCTGGCCGGGTTGATGCTGTATCTGAATTACGTATTGATCGGATATCGGCATTGGAGCGGCGGCGTTAAAGGGACGGATATGGGTGCCCAGTACACAGTCCGAGCCGTTTCGTTGCTGCTGATTTTGATCGGTGCGGGGGTGGTTTTTGCAAGGGCCGGGTTCCGTTCCGATTGGACGGCCGAAAAACTCTACTCGTTCAGTCCGACCACCAGGGCGGTGCTGAAGGATGTCAAAAGCGAGCGACCTGTCACGATTCAGGCGTTTGTCAGTCGTACGCCACCTCGCGATTATGTGTCGGTCAAAAGCAGTTTGCTGGGATTGTTGGGCCAATACGGCCA
>JANXOO010000615.1 GCA_025353525.1 Schlesneria sp.
GTGTAGATCGCCCGATAGACGATCCCCATTCCTCCGACGCCGATTCGGTCGCCAACTTCAAAGGGACCGATCATTCGTTTGCGCATGCCTGTCGTTTCCCGGATTTCGAGTCGCGATGACTTTATCGTACGGCGTCAATGAAGTCTTTCGCCTGGGTTCACTTGCCGCACATGTACCTGGCACCGATCGTTGTTCCACGACGATCCGCAATTCGGATGAAACCTCATTTTCGACCGCAAGCAGAACAAATGCTGCTCGTCCTGTCACCGGCTACAGAATCCCTATTGTCAACGGCACGCGAGGCAGTTGCAATCCACGAACGCGAAATCGATCAATCGACTTCGGATTCCTTCAGAGAGCGCGTTGTCTTTCAATGTTTTGGCGGATAATCTTTTTTTATCGGAACTCCTTTTGACGTGAACCGGGCTCCTTTTGGATGACATTTATAAAATCCGGGAAACGCAGGTCGTTCTTGTATTTTTCCGAAAGTAAGAAGCTTCTCCGATTCAGTACGCCTCGTGAATGGCTGCAATCGGTGGCCATTTCGCCTTGTCTGATTCAGTAGAAGGAGCGTCCTGGATGTCCTGTTTGTTTCACGGTGATTGCTCACCGCTTCGCCCAGGTTCGCTCCTTTTCGTTGTCGTCGCATTCCTGATTTCAGCCTCGACCGCCCTCGCAGAGGGCGAGTTGTTCATCATTGGCGGGGGATTGCGTCCAAACAATGCTTCCGTTTTCGAACGACTCGTGGCAGATGGCGGTGGTGCATTGAACTGCCGGATCGCGATTTTTCCGACGGCGAGTTCATCACTCGAATCATCGCATCGATTTTCGGCGACGTTGCAGCGATATCAGGTACCGGCGAATCAGATTGCGATCATCGACGTACGTCCTTCAAACGCTGCTGTCTCGGCATCTGATGCGGCAAATATCGAGCTCTTGAAGAGTTGTAACATTTTCTATTTCATGGGCGGAAACCAGCATCGAATCACACAATCGCTGCTGAACGATGACGGTTCGGACACACCGGTTCTTGCGGAGATACGCACGTCGTTGGCTCATGGAGGTATTGTGGCCGGTACAAGTGCCGGAGCGGCAATGCAAAGCAGAGCCATGCTGGCAGTGAGTGGTCTGCCGGATGAGATCCCCGACGAAGGAATGGATGCATTAGACTTTGGTTGCTCGGATAATCCAGGTCGGCGTGGGCTGAGCATTTCGCCTGGTCTGTCGTTTTTTCACCACGGAATCGTTGACCAGCATTTTGGACAATATCGCGGCCGTTTAGGCCGATTGTCACGGGCCGTGATCGAGCAAAATGTCAGGTACGGATTTGGGATTGATGAGAATACGGCTTTGATTGTATCCCCGTCAGGTCTGGTCGAAGTCTGTGGTACGGGATATGTCACGATTGTCGATGCCAATCAGGCAAAAATGGTCGATGGCCCCCTGGGATGTCGGATCGACGGACTGCGAGTGTCATCGTTGGCCAATGGCGATCAATTTGATCCGGCCACAAGTACTGCGACGATCTCTGAAAGAAAACAGGCGATCGATTCAAATTCAGATTTGAATCGTGGTCACTACCTGATCACAGATATTGCCGGTAACGGAGCCGTCAGAGAAGCGATGTTTCGCGGGTTGGCAGGGAATACTAACCGAAAGCAAGCAGGGATCTGGTTGAGATATTCCGGAACCTTTGGTCATGGGTATCGATTCACGTTTGAAAAGACGGATCGCAGTCGATGCTGGTCGGGGACTGTCGGCGACGTGGATTCGTATTCTGTTCAGGATATCGCGCTGACCATCGAACCGGTTGTTTCGTCGTTACAGTCCCTGGAAACAATGTTGCCACACGATGTGCCGAGCGGTTCCGCAGGGGTCGCCTGTCAATCACTGTGGTTCAGGGGGATCATGGCGGTCGATAGTGACCGTCGTTTACATCCCGACGATCCCGTCACACGAGCAGACCTGGCGATGGCGATTGCGTCCGCGATTCATCTGTTGCCGCCTGCCGGAGACAGTCCGGTCATCGCCGATCTGCCGGAAGACGCTCCGCTGTACGACGCTGTCGCAAAAGTCCTGAATTCCGGGCTATTGGAACTGGATGACGCTGGCAAATTTCGTCCGGACGAGCCCATTTCCCGACAGGATGCCGCGCAAGTTTTGCTAAATGTCTTTTCAAAAAACGGTGGAAGAAAATCGAATTCCCGCGAATACGATATCGTCGACCAATCGGATGTGCGTCCTTCGCAACTGAATTCAGTCGTTGCGTCGCTTGATACGGGATTAATGACGACGAACGCCGGACGGTTTCGTCCCGGTGAGAATCTGACGCGACTGGACACTGCCGAGGCGATCTTCCAAATACTTGATTTTCGCTGGAAGAAGTAAGTCCGTTGCGAATTGTTTACGGTGCCTGTCCGGAATAAATAAATGCGTGCGGTGAACCGTCGCTCGTAATATATCCGCGGTACATTCCCTCGGTGTTGTACGTCATCGCGGCCTGTCCGTTACGAGTCAAAACAATCACGGCACCGTCGCCTCCATCGTCTTTGATCTGCTTCATGACCTGGCTGCTGGCGCGGGCAATTGACAGTCCTTTGTATTTTACCAGCGAGCTGATTTCGTGAGCAGCCACGGCTCGCAAAAAGAATTCGCCGTCACCCGTCGATGAGACGGCGCACGACTCGTTCTCTGCATAATTTCCGGCACCGATAATGGGGGCGTCGCCAACGCGTCCATGGCGTTTGTTATTCAATCCCCCCGTCGAAGTTCCTGCGGCGATATTGCCAGCGCGATCGAGGGCAACCGCTCCCACAGTACCGACAACATCCTGCGTCTTGCGTCGGATTCCGGGTGCGTTGTCCGGAGCAGGGGCCGAGTTCAAATCCGCTCCGTCAGAGCCATTGCGATTTCGAAGTTCTTCCAGCTCGATCTCTTTCAGGCCCCGCTTGTGTTGCTTCAGCCGATAATCTGTTCCGAAGTATGACGGGTCGACGATTTCAATCCCCATGGTTTTTGCATATTGATCGGCACCGTCCCCCACCATCAAAACGTGCCCTGATTTTTGCATAACAAGTCTGGCTGCTGTAATCGGATTTTTGATCGTCGTTACGCTGGCGACTGCACCGGCACTTTTTGTGCGACCGTCCATGATCGAGGCATCCAGTTCGTTCTTGCCTTCCCGAGTGAAGACCGCACCCTTTCCCGCATTGAATAAGGGAGAATCTTCCAGAACCTTCACGGCCTCAACAACTCCGTCCTGACAACTTGCATCGGGTTTCTGCAAGGCGGCATAGCCGGCCCGGAGTGCCGCTTCGAGGACATCAAGATGCGCCTTCTCCATTTCCTGGGTCATTTCACTTCGCGGGATCACCCCGCAGCCTCCATGGATCACCAGCACAACGCGTGTTCCGGGTGGCGACGCCCAACTCTGTACCGAATCACCGGCACCGGTGGCGTCGTCCGAAAAAACTGGTATGCCGAAGAAAAAGCCTGCGAGAAATGTTGCTGCGACCAGTCCGATAAACTTGTTCATTTCAGATTTCCTCAGAGAATAGTTTTGAGACGATCAGGCAATCCCCTCGTCAAAGCAGCCTGACTCCGTTGCCGCATTCGTTTGAGAAAATACAGGCTCCTTGTTGAATCGTCACGCCGGTCGCAACGTCGTCCGCCAACAGCAGTGGGCCATCCATGTCGACGTAGTCCAGCAGCGGTAATAGTTGTGCGATCGCTGATGTGCCTACTGTCGATTCGGTCATGCAACCCACCATGACGCGTAAACCCAGTTCGCGTGCTCGCGTGATCATTCGGCGGGCCGGGGTCAGACCACCACATTTCACAAGCTTGATATTGACGCCATCAAAGTACTCGGCACACCGATCGATATCCTCCTCTCGCTGACAACTCTCGTCGGCGATCATTGGCAACGCAGACAGTTCACGGACGCGACGCATGTCATCCCGACGGGCCTCTGGTAACGGTTGTTCGATAAATTCGACGCCTAATGTCGCCAGTTCATGCGAATTCCTGATCGTCTCATCCGCCGTCCATGCGCAGTTCGCGTCGACTCGAAAGACAGATTTCGTATGCCGCCGCAATTCACGAACGATCGCCAGGTCGTCTTTTGTTCCCAGCTTGATTTTGTAGATCGGCCAATCAGGAAACTCGTGCATATGGGCGACCATTGTCTCGATGGTGTCGATACCAATGGTGTAATTCGTCAATGGCAGGTTCTCGAGCGAAAGGCCCCATGCTTTCCATGTCGGTAGTTCAAGTTGCTTTCCCCACAAGTCGTGTGCGGCTTCATCAAGGGCGCATTGAGCAAAAGGATTGTTTGACAGGATTGGCGCCAGTTGTTCCCACAGGCTGGCCGGATCGTGAAGCGTCAGATGCTCGAGTTTTGTCCGTGTGCTTTCCAGGACGGCCGACATCGCTTCGATGGTGGCTCCGTAATAGTCGTCGGATGTGGCTTCTCCGAAGCCACTCCGACCACCGTCACGCAATTCGACGATCAACGTTGGCTGGGTACTGATCGATTGCCGGGAAATCGTGAAAATGTGTCGCAGACGCAAGTCGAACGTGTGAAGATAAAGTTGCATTGTGCCTACCCTTTCTGCCATTCGCCAGATTCTTTGAACCGCAGCACCGCTTCAACAAGTTCGTCGGATCCATGACGGATCACGTCACAAACAGGAAGGTTGAATTCTGCCTTCACTCGTTGTCGCTCGGCGGTGGCTTCGGATTCAGACAGGCGACGGCTGTTCATCGCGATTCCCAGGACGCGACAACGGAAGTCGACATTGACGTTGGCCATGACTTCGTAAATCCGCCTG
>JANXOO010001453.1 GCA_025353525.1 Schlesneria sp.
AGGTTCTCAGACAATTCGCGAGGACCGACTGTTGCGCCACGTGATGTTCGCGGCTGCGGGCAAGGCTGGACGCTTTGCGATCGCGTCCGGCCGGTTCGTGGCCCGGCTGCGAATCGGTTCCGGCGACAAGCGACAGTGACGGGCGGCGTCCTGTTCGTCTCAGAGCATCGGTCAGTTTGTGCGCAGTGATTGCAAAAAGAAAAGATTCCAGCGGCGTTGCATCATCATAGTTTGGCAACGAGACCAGGAATCCCATAAACGCCTCTTGCACCACATCTTCCGCAGCGTTGTTATCGTTCAGCCGACTGCGTACAAATGCCAGTAACCTCGACTCATATCGCGCAATGAGCTGTTCCCACGCGGTGGCCTCACCACGTCGAACGGCTTCCAGCAATAGTGAGTCTTCATCGACCATACGCCTGTTTTCTTTCGGCAGGTTGAACAGGTCGGACAATTCGACCACGAAGCCCTCGCGAGTTTCGTACCGAATTCATTCTATCAAAAACAGCCGGGAATGAACCCGGCTTGGCATTCCGGGGCGAATTATCGATATGATATTGGTCGCGGGAGAGGAACGAGCATTCATCAGGCAAGCGTTTCTGCGAGTTCTCCATGAGCGCGCCGGCAACGCAGCAGCTTTACGGATGATCACGCTTTGGCATACGAATCATCCCCTGAAGCGACCGGCATGATCAAAAACAGAATTTGACCAGACTTCAACCAGTTCCCGGAGCATTCTGCATGTCGTCGACGAGTTTTGACCGAGGGACTTTTGACCGAGGGACTTTTGCCCAGGGGACAATTGACCTGGGACGCCAACTGACTCGGCGCTGGTTCTTTCAGGATTGCGGAGTGGGTCTCGCGTCGATGGCGATGGGTGCGATGATGAGTGGAAGCGGCCATGCCTCCCCGACAATGCCTGATCCAATGCTTCCCAAACGGCCGCATTTTGCTCCGAAAGCCAAACGGGTCATTTACCTGTTCATGGCAGGAGCCCCGTCGCATCTGGAACTTTTCGACAACAAACCTGAACTTGCGAAATGGGACGGAAAGCAGCCTCCTGCGGACCTGATCAAGGATTATCGGGCGGCGTTCATCAACCCGAATTCGACGTTGCTCGGGCCGAAATTCAAGTTTGCGAGACACGGACAGTCCGGAGCTGAACTCTCGGAACTCTTGCCGCATCTGGCGACCGTTTCGGACGAGATCGCGATTGTGAAATCGATGGTCACCGACGCATTCAATCATGCTCCCGGTCAAATCATGATGAATACCGGAGCACAACAGTTCGGAAGACCGAGTCTCGGTGCGTGGTCTCTGTATGGGCTCGGAAGCGAGTCACAGGACTTGCCTGGGTTTGTCGTTTTCAGTTCGGGGTCGAAAGGAACAAGCGGCGGTCAATCGAACTGGGGTTGCGGATTTCTGCCGACCGTCAATCAGGGTGTACTGTTCCGTTCGAGCGTCGAGCCCGTCCTGTTTCTCGGTAACCCGCGAGGCGTTGATCGTACCCTGCAACGGGATTCGCTCGATTCCTTGCGCGAGTTGAACGAATTGCGTCTCGGTGCGACCGGTGATCCCGAAATTGCTGCACGGATCAATTCATACGAAATGGCTTTCAGGATGCAGGCCAGTGCCCCGGAACTGATGGACCTCTCGAACGAGTCCAGGCATACCCTGGAAATGTACGGTGCCGAACCTGGAAAAATGTCGTTTGCCAACAACTGTCTGCTGGCACGGCGGCTGGTCGAAAATGGGGTACGTTTCGTTCAGTTGTTTCACGAAGCGTGGGATCATCATGGCGGGCTGGTCGGCGGGCTAAAGGAGCAATGTGGAAAGACAGACAAGGCGACGGCAGCACTGATCCGAGACCTCAAGCAACGCGGCTTGCTGGAGGATACGCTGATAATCTGGGGTGGCGAATTCGGACGTACGCCGATGGTTCAGGGAGGAAATGATGGTCGCGATCACCATCCGAATTGCTTCTCGATGTGGCTGGCAGGTGGTGGCGTGAAACCGGGAACGACGATCGGCGAATCTGACGAATTTGGTTTCAACGCGACCGTTGATCGGGTTCATGTCCACGACTTGCATGCAACGATCATGCATCTGCTTGGTTTCGACCATACGAAGCTGACGTACCGTTTCCAGGGTCGCGATTTCCGTTTGACTGATGTCCACGGAAATGTCGTTCAAAAACTGCTGGCGTGATGATGTCGACGAAATTGAGTCATCACAACGGATTCGGTCCGTCGTCGCCTTCATCGTCCTCGTCGTCATCTTCGTCGCTGTCATAGTCGGGGTGTAGCGGATCGGTGGGATCAAAGAAGAAATCGCCAAGCCCCATCGGCATCATGTTTCCACCGAGCGAACTTTGCCGACGTTTTGCGAGCGAATCAAGATCGTTGGCACCTTCACCCAGGCAATTCATCAATGCTTCCTGCCATAAAGCATCTTTGGCAACGGGATGATCCTTGTCTTGCGCCAATCTTTTCATGGCGTATCGCAACACATTGATCCCGTCGCGCGTCGAGAAGTCCAGATTCAACTCGTGCGCCTGCTGCAAAAACGCGACCGTCAGATTCAACATTTCCGTTTCGGCAAACGGCAAGTGAAAGCGGAGAATCGACAATTCGTCATCACGGTTCGGGTGTCCCAGAGTCAATGTCGGTTGTATCCGACTGAGAATGTAATCCGGTATTTCGAACGTCGACTCATCGTCGTTCATCGTGACAGCGCAGCGAAAATCGGGATGCGCATGAATTGTAATCCCTGCGACAATCGATTCGACATAGCGACGGTGATCGAGCAGCGGTGCGAGGCTCGCCCAAGACTTCTCGTTCATCCGGTTGCCTTCGTCGAGGATACAAATGCCTCCTCGAACCATCGCGGTAACGAGTGGTGATGCGTGGTATTTGATGTGACCGCTTTCGGCTAGAACCGGCGTCACGAGCAAGTCTTCCGGTCGAGTGTCAGCAGTGCATTGATAAATGTACAGTTGTTGCTGGCGAACCCGGCCCGCAGAAATGGCGAGTGTCGTTTTGCCGATCCCCGGCGTACCTACCAGTCGCGGAGCCAGCGGCAAATCCTTCGCATCGACGACCAACCAGCAGGCCAGAAGTTGCTGAAGGATCTCGCGCTGGCCGATCCATTCCCCTTGCGATTGATCCGGCTGGCTGAGGTACAAGCGAACGCCATCTATTTCGATCGAATCGATCATGGAGCCTGTGTCTTTCGTAAGTGCGATACCGTCCGCCGAATACAGCGGGCCAGCGGTTATTGTGATGCCTTTGGTCCTCCAGAACAAGTTGGATGGACAAATCAACTCTGTCGCAAACAATGCCGTTCTGGTAAAACCGGTTGACCAGCATATGGCACTGTCAGCAGCAAAAAAATGAGTAAAAATATCCTTCTCGATACCCGGACATCGAATTTTCTCGCTCTGCTCGGGAACGGAAAAAGCTATTCAAACTCGCCATTCCAGCGCGACTATTCCTGGACGAGCGAGAATCGGGATGATCTGTGGAACGACATCGTTTCTATCAGAATCAGGGCCGGTGATCGTTACTTTATGGGGGCGATCATGGTGGTCGCGTGAGGCAGACCGTGCCGCTCATCTCTGGCGATCCGATTTTGAGTAGCGACAAACATTCCAGGTCGGAGGATTTTCGCTTTTGTCGTATTACCGTCAGTACCCCTGCTCCGTTTTTTGAACGTCTGAACGTCCAATGACCGAACCGATTCCCGAACCGCCGACACCGATTGATCCGAAAGAGAAAGTGAAGACGTTTCCGTCTTCGCCTGGCGTCTATCTGATGAAAGACAGTCGCGGTCGCGTGATCTACATCGGCAAGGCGGTTAACCTTCGCAATCGGGCGGGAAGCTATTTCACAAAACAGGCCGCCGAAGAACTTCGTACGGCAAACCTGGTCGTCGAAATTGCAGATCTTGATTACATCGTCACCGATAGCGAAGTCGATGCACTGTTGCTCGAAGCGAGGTTGATCAAAGATGTGCAACCACGTTTCAATCAGGAGCTAAAAGACGATAAAACCTTTCCCTACCTCGAAATCTTCGTTCGTGAAGAATTTCCTCGTGTCGAATTTACGCGCAAGCCCCGGTCGCGAGGGACCAGACTGTACGGGCCCTTTACGAACGCCAAACGCCTGCGCGGCGCCATTGTGGTCTTGCAGCAGATTTTTCAGTTTCGCAATTGCACACTTGATATCAAGGAAGCCGACGACCGCTGGCGCTGGTACCGCCCCTGTTTACTGGCGAGCATCCATCAATGCACGGCACCCTGCAACCAGCGCATCAGCCGGGAAGATTATCGTCGCGATATCCGCCGGTTGCGAATGTTTCTCGACGGAAAGAAAGAGAAGCTGTTCGAAGAACTTCGCAGCGAAATGCAGACTGCGTCGAAAGAACTGAAATTCGAAAAGGCTGCTCGGCTCCGTGATCAGATCAAATCGCTTGAATCACTTAAACTCTGTGGCGATCTGCGTGAGCACGCACAGCCCGAGGTCTTTCAGGTTGACCCGAAACGCGGGTTGCTCGGGCTCAAGAAAGTGTTCGAACTGTCGTCACTGCCTCGTCGAATCGAAGGGATGGATATTGCCCATCTTCAAGGTGGCGAAACCGTCGCCAGTTGCGTGCAATTTATCGACGGATTGCCGTTCAAGCACGGATACAAGCGATTCAAAATCCGCACGGTCGACGGGGTCGACGACTTTGCCTCGATGCGCGAAGTTGTCAGCCGTCACTTTCGCCGCTTGCAACAGGAGAGTGAACCATTTCCCGACCTGCTGCTGATCGACGGGGGCAAAGGGCAGCTCGGTGCAGCGGTCGCCGCACTCGACAGCATCGCGGTCAAGGCTCCATTCCTGTGCTCACTCGCCAAACGCGAAGAAGAGATCTTTTTGCCCGGCCAGTCGGAACCAAAAGTCCTGAGCAAACATTCCTATGCACTGCGGCTTCTGCAGTATGTCCGCGACGAATCTCATCGCTTCGCGCAGCACTATCATCACCTGCTGCGCAAGAAGTCGACGTTTGAGAAGGATTAGTTCTCATCTACCAGAATTTTAACCTGTCTTCTATACTTCGCGCGGCAGGAATTGAGGCATTTGCGAATGGCGAGTCGACGGGCGACTGCGGGAAAGAAACGATCCTGATGCGTTTTTTTTTGAGAATCGGACAGAAGGCATTCCTGGTCGCAATGGCCGTCAGTTGCAGCCTGCTATTTTCTGTGACCGCGGTTGCTCAACCGGCCAAAGGCCGGAATTCGCTGCAAGTTGTGCAGGAGCGGCATCGGGAGCGGTTTCGCGAATTCTCGAAGCAGATCGCAAAACTGGCCGAATCCTGCGATGACAAAAACCTGGCCGAAGGGGCGCAACAAGTCCGATCGCGGGCGATCGTTCCTGGGGACCAGTCATTGCGAGTTGACAAGCTTCCCTCTGAACATCGGGAAGAAATCCCGCCTGCACTGGTGGGCGATGAACGCCAGTGGCGAACACAGCTTCGGCGACTCGAAGACGACTATGCGAAAGACCTTTACGTTTTGTCCCGACGTGCGTTGCATCAGGGGTATCCGGGTTACGCCTACAACCTTGTTCGCGAGGCGGCATTGCATGATCCCGATCATCAGGGGGTTCGCAAGATCCTTGGATTCGTCCGGCTGGGCAACGAATGGGTGACGCCGTTCGCGTTTTCGCAAGACAAAAATAACAAGGTCTGGCACGAAGAATTCGGCTGGCTGCCCAAAGCGCATGTAGCCAAATACATCGCCGGCGAGCGTTATTTCAAAGATCAGTGGATTTCAGCCGACAAGGAAAAGGAATTCAGACGCGACTTTGCCTCGGCATGGGAAATCCGGACGGACCACTACCTGATCAAAACCAATGTCAGCCTCGAACGGGGCGTTGAAATGGGAAAAGCACTCGAAGACTTCTACGGAGTCTTCAACGAGACATTCGCAGGTTTTTTCAATACTCCTGAAAAACTGAAAACCCTGTTTGAAGGGAGCAACAAAGGTCCACTAACGGTCGCCAGGCCGTACACAGTTCATTATTACCGGACACGCGACGAATACCTCGAACGGCTGCGGAAATTCTTCCCGTCGATCGATCAGACGAACGGCGTCTACATGACCAACGACCACACGGCGCACTTTTACCTTGATCCGAATCGCGATCAGGAAGGGACGCTGTTTCACGAAGCGACTCATCAGCTCTTCTTTGAACTCTATAACAAGAACCGCACGATCGGAGAGAAGGATCACTTCTGGATTATCGAAGGAATCGCGTGCTACATGGAGTCGTTTCAGCGGAAGGACGGTGTATTTTCGCTCGGTGACCCGA
>JANXOO010001500.1 GCA_025353525.1 Schlesneria sp.
CATTTCTGCCAAATCGAGTTGCTTCAACAAACTGCCAGCGACGCGAGAAACAAAGGTCTCACCCGACAACGTCAGAACCGGACACCCCGACCACAAGGCATCGCTGGCTGTCGTGTGAGCATTGAAGGGATATGTGTCCAGAAACAGATCAACCAATCGATAGCGCGCCAGATGTTCGGCCAATGACGGCATTCTCGGTGCCAGTATCAATCGCGCGGCCGAGATCCCGCGTCGCTCGGCCTCACGCTGCAAGTTTTTCGGAGCGATACGATTCCCCTCAGGAATCCACAGAACACTTTCAGGGAGTTCTTTCAGCAAATCCATCCACAAGTCAAAGATTTGCGGAGTGATCTTTTGATGTTGGTTAAAACTGCAAAAGACAAATCCCGTTTCGGGAAGCCCGCATTCTGTTCGAGAGGGCGTTCGCGACAAAATCGTCCGCTGACTGTCACAGACCAGATAGCAACCGGGAAGATGCACGATCGTCTCTGTGAAAAACGGCTGTTGATCGCGAGGAACCACGTATTCGTCAACCAGAATATAATCGATGAACGGTGCCCCCATCGTTCCCGCATAGCCAAGATAGTTCACTTGAACGGGAGCAGGCCGCAGCGCCAAAATCTGTGTTCTCGCGTACTGTGTGTATCCCGTCAGGTCGACCAGAATGTCAATTCCGTCACAGGCGATCCGTTCTGCAGAATCGACGAACGACACATCTTTCAAATCGATGAATCGATCGACGGCAGATTCAATGCGCCGTCGGATGGCAGAACCGTCGTCGGGGCCAATCGAGTACCCGTAGACTTCGAACCGGTTTCGGTCATGTGTCTCCAGCAAACCGACGATCAAATCGGCAACGGGATGAGTCCTGAAATCGGCTGACAAATACCCGATACGAATTCGACCGTCGCGCTCAAGCACTCGATTGTCGCTTGCTCGAATCGCAGTTTTTGCGAATGGCGTCAATGTTTGTGAAACCCAGCGCGAAGCACAGCGATGTTGTTGGGCTGGAGTGATCACCGCCGACATTGTCAGAAACGCAAACGGAGGCATCAGATTATTGATCGAATCAGGTGCATCACTGTCGACTGCGGCAATTGCCCGGTCCATCAGCGAGCCCAGGTCATCCCACAAACATAACTGTTGCAGGGTTCGGATCAGTTGGTCGAGCATTGGCAGGCAATCGGGCTGTCGCTCAAGAGCCCTCCGATAACACGCCACCGCCTCTTCGAACTTTCCCGTTCCATTCAATGCGTTGCCGAGATTGTAATGAACGACGGCAAGTTCCGGGTCGAGTTCGAGTGCTTTCCGGTAACAGACAATCGCCTCGTTGAGCCGCCCTCGATCTGCCAGCGTCGTTCCGAGATTGTTGCAGACATCGGCCGAGTTTGGCTGGAGTTGCCGCAGTTTTCGATAGCTCGCGACAGCGTCGTCGAGCCGACCTTGACTCTTCAATGCGTTCGCCAGGTTGCTGTGTGCTTCGACATAATCGGGATTGAGTTCGATCGCCTTTCGGAAACAGGCGATCGCTTCATCGGATGTTCCGATCGCGGCACAAGCATTGCCAAGGTTATTGTGAAATGCCGGTTCCGTTCCTTTCAGCCCGATCGCGCGCCGGATCAGTTCGATCGCGGCCGCATGATTGCCGACCTGATGCGCGATGACACCGAGTAAATGGAGTGTGTCAGGTTGGTCCGGTTGAACGGCGAGAATCTGCCGATAGATCTGCTCGGCCGCCTGCAGTCGCCCCTGGGTGTGATGTCCGAACCCTGTGGCGAAAAGATGTTGAAGCGAACTCATGCCATCGCTTTCGTAAAAACCGGACTCCGCACGATTTCACCGTTCGCGGCCCGGGTCTGGCTCACTTTTCCTGCGAGAAACATGTTGCCGTGTGACCTCATGATCGATGAATCCTGGTATCAGACGGAAAAACGGGCTTGCCCCGCTGCTGCAGGCCGCGAACAGGTTGCTCGCACGACTTGCCAATCCGTAGTCGCAAATCTTACGATACGCGGATGAATATCAATTGGGAACCTCTGCGGCAGATCATTACGGCTCACCAGCGATTTGTGATTTCGAGCCACGTGCGCCCTGACGCGGACGCCATTGGTTCCGAAATCGGACTCGCCCGGCTGCTCGAATCGCTCGGGAAGTCGGTCAAAATCGTCAATACTTCGGCCACGCCTGCGAACCTGATTTTTCTCGACCCTGGCCGCCAGGCACAACAATTGGGTGCTGTGGCCAAGCCCGAAGACGTCACGGGGGCCGAAGTTCATATTGTCGTCGATACCAGTTCATGGGCGCAGCTTTCCGATGTTGGCAAGCTGATGCGCGATTCATCCGCCAAACGAGTCGTCATCGATCATCACGTCAGTTCCGATGATCTGGGGGCGATCGAGTTCAAAGATGCAACCAGCGAAGCGACGGGGTCACTGATCTTTCAGCTCTCCGAGGCTATGGGAGTTAACCCCGGAGCTGACGCAGCAACAGCATTGTTCGCGGCGATTGCGACGGATACAGGATGGTTCAGGTTTGCCGCTGTCTCGGCCGAAACAATGCGGATCGCAGGACGATTGATCGAGTTCGGGGCATCACCCCCCGCGATTTTTCGAGATCTTTACGAGCAAGGAACATTGGCAAAAATGCATTTGGTCGGTCGAGCCCTCTCGCGGATGCAGATCGACTGTGACGGAGAACTCGCCTACACGACGATTCAATGGAGCGAATTTGCCGAATCGGGTGCGGTTTCCGCAGATACTGAAGACCTGGTCAACGAGTGCCTGAAGGTCTCGGGGACAAAAGGAGCCTTCATCGCAATCGAGCAGCAGAATCATCAGGTGAAAGTCAGTTTTCGCAGTCGTACCGAATTACTGAATGTGGCTGCCGTCGCCGAAACGTTTACCGGCGGCGGACATCGACTGGCTGCCGGGGCGACTCTTCCCGGCCCCTTCGAGACGGCGGTCGGTCGGGCACTCGCGGCCATGAAGTCGGCCGTGATCGCCGCGCGCTGACGTTTTTCCGGATTATGTCCGATTCCCCTCCCTTCGAGAGTAGAACTTCCATGACGGCGACCGCTTCTAACGAACCAATTGAACACGTACTGGTTGTTCCCACGTCGTTGTTTCACGAGATCGGCCACTTTCAGGGATTCAGCGATCAGGTCGACAAGTACGTCAAAACGCTGCTCGATCCGGCCCACACCAGCTTTCGGCCCCGGAACGAAGTCGAAGATGATCCCGGGTTCAAGCAACTGATCCCTTATTGCATCTTTCGCCACGATGGAAAGGTGTTTTATTACAAGCGAGGCAAGAAGGGGGGCGAGGGGCGTTTGCACAGCAAGCGATCGATCGGGATCGGCGGACATATTTCATCGACCGACAGACTTTCAGGTGATCGACGGTATCAAGAGGCGATGCATCGCGAGATCGAGGAAGAAGTCTTTCTGGAGTCACGGTTTACGGACGTTTGTGTTGGACTGATCAACGACGACGAAACGCCGGTCGGCAAGGTTCATTTGGGGATTGTTCACATTTTTGACCTCGACGCGGCCAAAGTTCGGCCCCGTGAAGAGACGATCTTAGAGACAGGGTTTGCAGATCCCGCAGAATTGGTACGCAATGCGGACGAATTCGAGACGTGGTCGCAGATTTGCCTCAAGAATCTGTTTGGATGAGTTCACAAGTCCGAACGTTTGACCAGGGAGGGTCATGAAATGACGATGCAATGGAGTCGACGGTCAGTCATCGGTGCAGCACTGGTTGCGGCAGTTCCTGCCGCAGTGGGGGTTTCGGTTGCCGATGAAAAAATCGCGCCGGTCGTTAAGGGAAAACTGACAGACCAGACGCTGGGAACGTTACTCAAGGCGATGGGTCTGGAAGCAAAAACCCAGGAGCAGCGATACGACTTTACGTTCAAGGCAACGATCGACGATTCGGAATGGGAACTGTCGATGTCGACGGTTCTCAGTCAGGACGGAAGTTCAATCTGGGTGATGGCCTGGCTGGACGAACTGCCAAAAGCGGCGTCAGACGTACCGCGCACCGCGTTGCTGCGACTTCTGTCCGACAACGACAAGTTGGGCAAAGGAAAGTTCTTCACCTATATCGCTGCGAATCGCCGCTTCGTGTTGCAACGCGTGGTTGCGAACGAGAACGTGACCTCCGAGAAATTCCGGGCGATCCTGGACGATCTGGGCGAATCGGTCGTCTCGACGCATCCTCATTGGTCCGTTTCGAACTGGACATCACCAACGGTTGAAGATCCGGCTCAGGTGGCCAAAACAGGAAGTCCCGTCAAAGGAAGCGTCCCGACAGCATCAACAAAAACCACGGCATCAAATCCGGGCACCACACCCGAAAAAGCGGTGAAGTCAGCCACAAACGATTCCAAATTCGGCTCATCACAAAAGAAGTGAGACCGGGAAAAATGAATGACCACACGTCGTAAACGGAGATGGGGCATTCTGCATTTTAAAATATGCAGAATGCCCCTGAATTCCACTCCACCTGCTGTGCAAAGCCTCGACGGTCGATGTCCCCAATTGCCTCCTGAATTCGCCTGTCGCCGCCAAGTCGCGAAGTCGCCAAGTCGCGAAGTCAAGATTCTTCAGCCGAACTTCTTCGCGGCCTTAGCGCCTTCGCGGTAACTTTCTTTCCAGAATTCAAGCTGCCCAGAGCACCCCGGGAATTGAATCGCGATTTGCGTCGCTTCAGGTCGCCAGCAGGCGAACTTTCGTACGACTCAATCGGGTTTTCGAGTCGCGCGGATTCCTTCACGGCGGTTGCAGAATTCCGACTGGCCCGGATCAGATTCAGCGTGGTTTAGGTTGTACTTCACGGTCTTTGCGAAACATTTCGTCGAGGACAACCGGATGCCAGTTTCCATCCCGTTGTTCGGCGGGCGCGTAATGTCGCCGTGCCCATGTTCGCATACGCATCTCTTCGACCGGATCGACATCATGGCTACTCACCTGTTCAAACATGACCAGGGCACTCACGATCTCCTCCTCCGCCGCTGAAACGGCTCCGAATTGCTAAAGAACCGGGCGACCGAACTCGCCCGACGCCAGAAATGTTACCGGGAATAAAAAAAATCGCAAGAAAAAAGACGAATTCCAATGATTTTTTCGACGAGCCCGACAAAATCGTTCTAGATTGGTAACTGGCGTGAAATATTCCAAATGGGTCGTCAAAAATGCTGAAGCAACTGAAATCACTTGCCTTCGACGATGAAGCTGCGGCGGCGACCGAGTATGCGATCTTGCTCAGCCTGTTGCTCCTGGTGATCGCTTCTACCGTGGTCACATTGGGTTCAAAAGCCAACAGCACCTTCAATAATTGCGCTACCAAATTGTAGAAGGTTGTCATACGGGTCGCGCCGGGTCAGAATGAGCGGGATCATGCCCGATAACTCTTCGACCACATGCTGGATTTCCTTCGGTGGAAACGTTGGCGACGTGCGAGCCACCTTCGATGCGGCTCTTGCGCTTCTCAGTTTACACAGTCAGATCGGGTTGTGTCGCAGATCGGGAATTTACGGTACGGCACCGATGGGAGCCCAGGCGGGCAGCCCGTTTCTGAATTCCGTGTGCGAACTGACAACACAACTTTCCGCCTGCGATCTGCTGAAAATCCTGCAATCTGTCGAAACACAGCTCGGTCGCGTCCGAACAATTTGTTGGGGGCCCCGAACGCTCGATCTCGATTTGCTTGATTACGGAACCAGCATTGTCGACGAGCCTCAGTTAGTCCTGCCACATCCGGCACTCACCTACCGCCGCTTTGTGCTCGACCCGCTCGTTGAAGTGAACCCCCAATGGAGTCACCCGGCGTGCAAAACGACGGCGGCGCAGATGCTTGATCGTCTCAATCAAAGACCGCTGCGGGTCGCGTTGACCGACATTCCTCCCGAGCGACACGAGTCGTTGTCGACACAATTGCGGGTGAAGTTTCCTGAAGTAGTGATCGTACCGGAATCGGAGATCTGCGACGCTGTGATTCCGATATCAATGTCGTCCCGTCGCGGTTGCGATGGTCGGGCGATTGTCGACTTGAGGCGATCGCCAGGTGATGTCTTCGAAAAACTGTCGTCTGCGTTGACGGCTATTTTCGACGCACCTGTCCGTATCACTGACTGGTGATTCGGACGCGACGGCCGATACCGCGTTTCAACCGGCTGACGACAAGAGTTGGTGATCGTGTTGATATCGGCAACCTGGTCGAAACGATGCGGTCATGTCGGGTATCGCGGGTGGTCTTCTTCTGTCTCGGGAGCGAAAATGCTTCCCATTCGTGGGAATGAGATCGAAAGCGACGCCGCTCGCTTGAATCGTAATTACCCTTCTGGCATAGTTGCCCGGCCTTCGGTTGCCCCCTTTGCGCCGATGGCGTGACATTTGAATGGACACAGTATGTACGGCTCACTTGCCGCGATAACCCTCGAAGACTTTCTGGTCAGGACGATTTCGTACCTGTCGAGTATTCCTGCCGACAGCGAAACGCTGGCTTTCACCGCATTTATCTCTGCGGCATTCATTCACGCCACGTTGTTGCTTGGCCTGTTCGGTGGCTTGCCTGTCTTCTATATCTGGCTTGAACGAAAAGTCGCCGGACGAATTCAGGATCGCCTCGGGCCCACTCGCGTCGGTGGCAGTTTCGGTTGGCTGCAGACGATCGCGGACGGAATCAAGCTGATCCAAAAAGAAGATCTGATTCCCAAAGATGCAGATGCTCTGATTTTTCGCATGTCTCCCTATCTCGCCACGATTGCGTCGTTTGCAGCGTTTATGGTGCTGCCCATCGCAGATGGTTGGGTTGCTGTTGCAGCAGAATGTGGTGCGTTTCTGATTCTTGCGTTGATGTCGCTGGAAGTTTTGGGGATTATTCTGGCCGGATACTCCAGTGGTTCCAAGTGGGCTCTGTTCGGTGCGATGCGCGAAGCGGCCCAGATGGTCAGCTACGAAATTCCGATGGCGATTTGTGCGTTGATACCTCTATTGATCGCCGGTTCGCTGAATTTCCAGGTGATTGGTCGAATGCAGTCAGGGTCGTTTCTGAACTGGTTCATCTTCCATGATCCGTTCACATTTCTGGCATTCTTCTGTTACTTCACTGTGGCGACGGCGAGTGTCAAGCGGGCTCCGTTCGATCTGGCCGAGGCCGAGAGTGAACTGGTTGCCGGATTTCATACCGAATACAGCGGGTTCCGCTGGTCAATTTTCTTCCTTGCAGAATACTCCAGTATGTTCGCCGTCAGTGCTGTTGCCGCACTCTTGTTTCTCGGCGGCTGGCATGACGGTTTGATGATCGACGGAATCTTCGGCTCGTTCCGCGGTGCGGGAACCGGAGTCATTGACGGGTTTTCCATCGGAACTTACGTGGCGAATCTGTTTGGAGCGGCTGTTCTGATCACGAAAGCGTGTCTGCTGGTTTTCGTTCAGATCTGGGTGCGATGGACGCTTCCCCGGTTGCGAATTGACCAGGTAATGACGACGTGTTTGAAGTATCTGGTTCCGATCAGTTGTTTTCTGTTTCTGATGGCCGTTTTGTGGCCGCTGGTGCTGGCCTCAACGATGTCTCGGCCGGTCATGTTTGGTTCGCCGCTCGGCGAGAAATCGGCATCTGCATCAGTCGTGGCTCCAGTTGTCGTATCATCGAATCGAACGGGGGCGGCACGATGATCGAACAAATGCTGTTCTGGGTTTTTGCAATTCTCACTTGTGGTGGTGCGATCGCCGTTGTGGCAACGCAAAATGTTGTGCGAATGGCGTTCTGGCTCGTTGTTTCACTCGGTTCGGTCGCGGCACTTTTCTTTTTGCTGCACGCCGATTTTCTTGGTGCGGCTCAATTGTTGATCTACGTCGGCGGAACCGTCGTGTTGCTGGTCTTCGGTGTGATGCTGACAGCGAGTGGTCCCTATACGCAAATTCAAACCAGCCCTGCGGAAGGGTTGCTGGGGGCGGGTGTCGGCGGGTTGTTGCTGTTCGTGCTGGTTTCATCGATTGGCAGTGTCGACTGGGTCGAAGTTTCCAGTCGGTTGCCGCTGGAGCCATCGGCACCGTTCGTCAGCGACGTGCGGCTTGAGTCCCGCGCTGAAGAATCACTGGTGAATACCCGGTCAGCAGAAGAAAAGCAGGGTCTGATTGCCCGACAACAAGGTGGGCGAACGGTACGTCAGTTGGGGATGGGGTTTCTGGGTTTGCGACCTGACCGAAATCTGAAAGAGGGTGGTGCCAGGGGGTTGGCTCCCGGTTACTTCCTTCCGTTCGAAATTGTTTCCATTCACTTGCTGGTCGTGTTGATTGGTGCCGCCTATCTCGCCCGTGCCAAGCGTCGAGTGAACGCGGGTTGAGTCCTGCTTCCCGCTCGCAATGGCGGGACGCTGGCGTCATTGATGCCGATTGGTTGTTGATATTTGTCGATGATTTGCAGGCGTTCGAGAGAGACTTTCGATCATGGGTGATGTCGGCCTGGGTGCGTATTTGATGGTGGGTGCGGTTCTTTTTGTGTGCGGTGTCGTTTGTATGGCGACCAAACGCAACGGTATCGGCATTCTGATGGGTGTCGAGCTGGTTCTTAATGGGGCCAACGTCAACTTTGTCGCGTTTTCGCGTTATACCTCGCTCGGCCTGGACGGGCAGTCGACGGCGTTGTTTGTCGTCGTTCTGGCTGCAGCCGAAGCGGCCGTCGCCCTGGCGATTGCACTGAATTTTTACAATAACCATTTGACAATCGATGTTGATCGGGGAAACGAATTGCACGGCTGATGATGTCAGCACAGCGGCAATGCTGAATTCGTCATACCGAGCCAGAGCGTTATTTCCAAAATCCCGTTGATTCAAAAACCACTAGTGACGGAATTATGCCTGATACTGGTAATGTGCTGATGATTCTGTTGACGATAGCATGGTTGCTGCCGTTGGCGGGGTTCGTCGTCGAAATCTATTGGCTGCGCTGGTCGCATCGACTCGACAAAGGCGCCGCGCTGTGTGCCGTCGGATGTATCGGTGCAGGCTTCGTGTGCAGTCTGGCGGCATTGCTTTATTGGGGCTCTGCGACCGGTTGGTCCGCGTTGTCCGAGCCTGACCATCACGCCCATTCGGCCATTCATCAGGCGACTGGCCACGAGCAGGCTGGCGGGAATCAGGACGCTGTTGCGGCTGAACATGACGCGCATGCGACTGTTGCCGCATCTGCCTCTCATTCGGACACTGCCAGAAAATACTTTACGGGTACCTACTATGAACTGGCCCGGTTCGGAAGTTTGA
>JANXOO010000629.1 GCA_025353525.1 Schlesneria sp.
AGGGCCTGCCAGCGAGATCAATGACCTGTTGACCGAGACTCTTCAGCACAGTCCCTCATCAGCACAAATCCTGTTGGTGACGACTCGTCCTGGCCCGCTCCCCTATCAATCGATGTTGTCATCGCGCGTCGATGTTCTGAATATGTGCACGGCCGATTGCGATCAATTGCTGACTTTTGAAGACGAAATTCATTCCGGTTAACGAGCAGCGAAGGGCCGATCGATGGATCTGGGATTTGTTTTCAAGTTCAGTCTCTACGGATTGACTGCCTTGGTGGGCGCAATCCTGGGCGCCGCCGAAGGGGAGGGCATGGCCGCCGAATCGGGGCGATTCGCGATCCCGTATCTCTCGTTGCCGGTGGTCGTCATTGGATACCTCGTTACGGAAATGAATCGGCGGAACGACAGAGGCGGAGGGGTGGGACTGAATGCGACCTGGGCCAATGTTTTAGGGGTCATCGCTCTGGTCGCGACCGGATACGAATTTTTTGGCAGCAGCAGGGAAGCGAAGCTTCTGGCGGGAACCCATCTGCTGTTGTACACGACATGGATCGTCATGTTTCAGCGCAAGACGATTCGGCTGTACTGGTTCTCGATGGCGCTGGGGATCCTGCAACTTGCTGTCGCATCGGTTTTGACAAGCAAGGGCTGGTTCGGTTTTTGCGCTCTCATTTACACGTTCGGTGCGGTCTGGACGCTTTCCATTTTTTCTTTGTGGCGAGCCGAGCAGCACTTTCAAAATGAAGAGCGTCTGCGACGGGCCGAGCTGACGCCGTTGCCGGGCGAACGACGCCATCGGGGAACATCCCGGAACGAGCTGTCGAGTGAAGTTCGAAGTGCCGTTCAACACGAAGACGGGACGCATTGGCTGACAGTTCGCTTCGTCACCGGTGTTTTAATGACGACGTGTTCGGCGCTTTTAGTGAGTGCCGGTTTTTTCGCGTTCATTCCCCGGGTCTGGGGCAGTCCGTCTGTTTCGATCAGTGACGAATATGCGAGGGAAAACAACCCCGGTCGAAAGAAATTGATGGCCAGTAAGGTCAAACTGGGCGAACTTGGGAAAATTCTTGAAAGTACCCAAAAAGTATTTGAAATCAGGATCGTTGATCGCACCTTGCGGAAAACCGTGTCCGCTCAGGACTATGCCGAGCAACTGGGACTGGCAGAACCCCTGTTTCGCGGTGCCGTGATGACGACTTATGAAAAAGGCGAATGGGGAATTTCCCCGTCGAGTGCCTACGCAAATCGTCCGTTCGTCCGGTCCCGCGATCCTGAAATCTATCAAACGATTCGATTGGCACCCGATTCCCCCGATATTCTGTTTTGTCTGGGCCGACCAATTCTCATCACGTCCAACGACCAATCGGTCGGTGAAGTCAACGAATTGAATGGTGTCGCCCTGTTAGCCGATCATCGGGTGAGCGGCACGGAATTCGAATTTGCGGCCTATTCGTATCGCCCGTCGCAGCCTCCGCAAAATCACGTGTTCGAAGTTTCAAAGGGCGCGCGGGCCCACTATCTGAGATCAAAATATCTTGAAAAGACGACATTGCAGGTTCCACAAGGACTGCAAAAACGATTTCAGAGCTTGACTGGCGACATCATCGAGCAGGAAACGACTCGTCGACAACGACGCGAAAACCGGTCGACGCCACGTTCGTTGACACGAATCGAAATCGCGACCGGACTCACGGATTATCTGACCGATCCGAAGCAATTCAGTTATACACTCAACCAATCGATTCAGGATCCGACAATTGATCCGGTCGAAGATTTTCTGTTCAATCGAAAATCCGGGCATTGCGAATATTTTGCTACGGCGCTGACACTGATGCTGCGCGCTGCCGGTATTCCTGCACGAATGGTCAGCGGCTACAAGGGCGGTTGGCTGGACCTGCTGGTCAACCGCGTGCTCGAT
>JANXOO010001555.1 GCA_025353525.1 Schlesneria sp.
CCGTTCGGCAACAACCGGCTTCAAACCATGTTCGGGTGTCGAAGGTGTATTGACGAAAGTTCGATCGAGATTGACTTCTGCGGGTAACGGAGCAATCGATTTCGATCCGTCCGATTTTAACGGATCGCCTGGATTTAACAGGTCGGCAATTCGATCCGGCATGACAGCATCCATTGAGCGATCGTCCCATCGAAAGAAATCGTGTCCATCCTGGCGGCAGTACAAGTATATACAAATTGAAAATCAATAAGCATCCGGGTCAAGTCGTCAGACAAATCTGGCTCAGCCTTCAGTGTTGAGCAAACTCAGCATGCCGGGGAATCTCGCTTCAGTGTATGAGAATGCGAACCATTAGCGATTCGTCCGGCTTTTACGACACTAACGATCACATCCGATTGTCAGCATCTGAGGAATGCGACGCCGCTGGATGTCGCTTCATTCGGATTTCCTGCAGAATCATGGCGATCAATTTGAACGTGTCGGTGCGTCGACTCGTCTCACGCAGAGTGTTTCTACAGTCGGACTCTTTCAGCGGACCGAACGATGGCGCTGGGGGATTGGATACGACTTCTTGTATGGTAACCGTTCACGGGCCGGGGACTGACGCATTTTTGCAGCGAATAAACCTGAGCCACGAGCCCCGAAAGCGTCTCCAACAAGGGATTCGCCCGCAAAAATGGGTCTGTCCCCCTGTATTGCCCGTGAACGGTTTTGTTAGTCTCCAACAGGTGTTACTCCACCGGGAAGTTTGTGCCCCATTTTGTCCCGTTTTGTCGCCAGATAGAACTCTCGCTGTTTTTCAGCCGGTGCGATAATCGGAATCTGTTCCACGACGGTTAAATCGAAGCCCGGGAATGCGTTGATCTTTTGCGGGTTATTGGTCAGCAGCCTGACTGACGACAGGGCCAGATCTTTCAGGATTTGTAATCCGATACCGTAATCGCGGGAATCTGCCTTGAAGCCCAGCTTGTGGTTGGCTTCCACCGTATCGTATCCCTGATCCTGCAACTGGTAGGCTTTCAGCTTTGCGAGCAGGCCGATCCCGCGTCCTTCCTGCGGCAGATAAACGACGGCTCCAACCCCTTCAGCATTAATCATACGCATGGCCATATGAAGCTGGTCGCCGCAGTCGCACCGCAGTGAATCGAGGACATCGCCTGTAAAACACGACGAATGGACACGCACCAGCGGGGCAGGGACCGAACTGAGGTCGCCCCAGACGATAGCCAATGGCTGCTGTTCTTCGTACTGCACACTGTAAGCAATCACTTTGAAGTGGCCGTAGTCGCGTGTTTCGAAGGGGGTCTCGACCTCACGCGTGACCAGTTGCTCGCGCCGCCGACGATAGCGAATGATCTGGTCGATCGAGATCAAAGGCATGCTGTGTTTGAGCGACAGTTTGC
>JANXOO010000006.1 GCA_025353525.1 Schlesneria sp.
CCAGCGAATCGTAGACCTGTTGGGAAATGTTTCTACTGATGAAATGAACCGACCCGTCGCAAAAGACAAATTGCACGCCCTGAGGATGAAAACTTGACAATGCATCGGCGTCAGTGACTTGTGGATTATTCGGCATATGTGGCCCGCAGTGGCCCAGCACAAGTGCCGCCGACCCCTCGATGCTGCCCGGTGCACGTACGGAATCGACGCCAGCCCCCGTGACCGCGCCGACCCACGATGTCAGCGACATGCTGCTGCAACGTTCTCCGACGAGGAACGTATTGCTCAGTCCGTCGGTGATGTCGCCCGCGCGCATTGACTGATTCCTCAGGAAAGCTCCGTCATTCGTCGATGTCAGACTGGACGAGGCATCCGTTACGCCCCCATTGCCGTTGACTCCGACATAGCTGGCGTATGCGATTCTGATTTCGGGAACGAGTGGGACGCCGGTCGGATCCTGGGCCGGAAAGGTTGCCGCAAAGATCTCGGACGGACATCGGAACAGACCCAGTACCGTCGCTCGGGCCTTCGCATTGGCGGGCTGTTTGATGTCCAGGCGAAAATCGATTGAATTCAGAAGTGGGGCCTGATCAAGGTCTGCGAGCAATACAGCCCCCCATCCCCAACCTGACCCCGTATCGACTCCGCTCGAATCGAGGCCGCTAAAATATCCGGCGGGAAAAACATTAGCGCGTTCCAGATAGTTGTGCAGCCCCAACGCCAATTGCTTCAAATTGTTTTTACATTGAGTTCGTCGAGCGGCCTCTCGCGCCTGCTGTACTGCGGGAAGCAGCAGCGCCATTAGAACGGCGATGATCGCGATAACGACGAGTAATTCAATCAGTGTAAAACCGCGTACCTTAGTGGAACAATAAACCGATTGGTCGTTATTGCGGTTCGTCGATCGCTGGTTGTTGAAGTCAGATTCAGGTCGAGGGAGCGATCGCATTTTCGACATTTTGTCGTGAGTATTGGAGTGATACATGATGCTTTCCTGATCGAATGCATGGAAGAAACGTTGCAGGTGGCGCATCGGAATTCAGCCGAATACCATCCATACACTGATAAAATGACATATTATGACGTTCGTCGTTTTCGAGAACGCTTCATTTGAACGATCCGGTATGACACGCTCACGAGAGGGTCGGACCCACACTTGTGGAGAGCGAATCAGCGGCCAGCCGTGAGCGTGCGATGCCAAACCGTCCAGGTTTCCGGAGACTTTGAATCAGGACAATCCGGATCGTGCGACGGCAACACATGCCCTCGAAATCGACTTCCGGACTGAAATCACGCCACGGCAAGGCGCGGCGGAGGCACCGGCGGTTCTGCGGCCTGGTGCCCGATTCGAGAGTCGGCCAAAGATATCCGCTCGCATAACGGATCGGCAGTTGCCTCAAGGGCGACAGCGGGCGGCAAGACGAAAATTGCCTGCCCTGAAAATGTCTGCGCCACGCCATGACATTGTTGAGCGATGACGCCGATCACGACCTGAAATCGCGAGCTTGTTTTGCGAGAGGTTTGCTGCGATCGGTTGAAACCGGTTGATGCAATCGGCTGAGACTTTGATTTTTGCGAGACCGAGCAACATCCTTTTTGAGGGGTCTGATTTTCCGTCCTGTTTTTTGCGTCCGCCACCTGGCGTTCAAATTCTTTTGCACGATTGCGTTTGGACCACGTCAATTTCTGTTCGGTGCTGAAACAGCAGCATTTCTTCAGGCACTGGTCGG
>JANXOO010000049.1 GCA_025353525.1 Schlesneria sp.
GGGGATTTTTGTTTGAGCCGACCCAGGCGATTTGGTATCGAATTTCCAATGTCGATTTCACAAATGGCCGGTTGCTGCTCGACCGCGATATCGTCAGTCCACCCGCCGCACCATTCAATCTGGTTCTGATGAAGGGGGTTGTCCAGGTTTATGATCTCGGCATTTTTTCAGGAGTGAACTGAGTACTGGAACGGAATGTCGTTTTTTGATCGCATCAATCCCATGGATATAGAACGTTGACATTGATCGTTGTGAGCTCCTCTCAGCGAAAAGAACTAAAGTAATGAATCGTAAAAAACATAATCCTGAATCAGATTTGAATCCTTCTACGTCAAAGGCGTGTCGACGTATGGCGACACGACCGGATGCCGGCTTTACCCTCGTCGAAATGCTGATTGCTGTGGGGCTGGTACTCCTCATCATGACCATGTTCGCATCGATCTTCCAGATTGCAACCGAATCGCTTTCAAAACAGCGAGGACTTGCGGAAAACGATCAGCGGGCACGATTACTAAGCACAATCATCCGTGCCGATCTCGAAAAAAGGACATTTCGAGACGTGATTCCGTTTGCTCACAATCAGGATACGTCGCAGTTAGGTGGGCAGTTGGTTCGACGATCCGGTTATTGGTACTACGCGGAAAACGATCCTTCCGATGACACTGACGATGTCTTGCAGTTCACGGTACGCTCAAAGATTTCAGCACAAAGTAGCGACAAGACACCGTACATCGGGCGATCAATAGTCTTCTTCGCGCTTCCGATTGTTGCTCAAAACGCTGGCACGGGGGTTTTCAGCGTCAGCGGCGACGTAACCGGATATTTTCCAATCCCCTATTTAGCGACAACAAATTCCCATGTCTGGGTCGCTGGAAACAGTACGCCCGGTACACAACAATCAAACGACGGTCGGTATTCCATTCTGAACGTAACAAAGAATGGAACAAATACGGATATTACAATCGATTTGTCGTTGGTGCCTCCGCTCGCCTCAACGACGATTTTCGGGACAATCTATCTCACAGAATTGCAGCCGGAGCTGGATGACGGGATTGTCGGCAATTCACTCGGCCAATCCACCGCTGCAGAGGTGTCGTACTATCTTCGCGGTGGCAATCTGTATCGCCGTGTTCTCCTCATTCGAGATGCGAACACAGCCGATGCACAGCCGCAACTGGCCAATGGATCAGAGTTCATCTCCGGCAGGCGAATAGCTTCCGGAGATGAACTCTGATCCATTGGCCAGTTGCGGCTGT
>JANXOO010000052.1 GCA_025353525.1 Schlesneria sp.
CACTGGGGCGGCGAGATGGGCCGGCTGCCCGTCATTCAGAACGAAAAGAACATCGGCCGCGATCACAACACATTCGGCTTCAGCATGTGGCTCGCCGGCGGCGGTATGAAAGGAGGACTCGCCTACGGAGCAACCGACGAACTCGGCCATCATGCAGTCGACAAAATCGTCAATCACTTCGACTACCATGCCATACTGCTTCACCTCTTCGGCCTCGATCCACAAAAGTTAGTCTTCCAGCGCCCCGGCACCGCCGGTTCACTTCTCGACGGCCAGGACGGCAAAATCGTGTGGGATATCTTAAGGCACGGCCCGGCACAGGTCTGAAAATTTTGTTGCGGGACTGGCCTGGGCGCAATGCCTGTCGTCAGCGTGTGGCACAGCGAGGAAGGAATTGCTTTGGGGGTAAGTGGCGACCAAAGAGAAGTCGAATGAAATCACGGCAATTCCCGAGCTCATACGACGATGTCGAAATTCGCCCACAAGGACTATGATTTCGAAATATTCGAAATCCGCCGCTGTATCCGCCGCTGTATCCGCCGCTGTTTCATCAGGTGTCCTATGACTGCGATAAACTGCAAAACCTGTGGCCAGGAAATGATTCAGAAGAGTCGGCTGCGTCTCGTCGTCGTCGGAGTCGTAATGATCGCCATGACGGGGTTCCCGTTTTACATCCCATGGTTGATCGGACCAGGCATCATCTCGTTGCTCACGGGGATTTGCCTGCTGATTTGGGCAACACTCGGTCGCGGATGCTGGTGCAGGAATTGCATAAGTTTCAACGTCGTGTTTTCAAAACCTGCCCGAACCCCGTCGAGCAGTAAGATGCTGGCGATGCCTGGTCCGACTTTGTATCGTGAATCCTGTCATCTCGTTTGCCGGATTCTATTCAGAGCGATGCCGGATCGTGCAGCATCGAACCGGGAGACTGATTTTCAAATCCTTGTCCGGACTGGTTTGATCGAAATGAGGGCTGTCTGATGTCGCGGTCGCGAAAAGTTCAACGTGGCTTTACGTTGATAGAGCTGTTGGTCGTCATCGCCATCATCGCAGTGTTGATTGCGCTTCTGCTTCCCGCCGTGCAACAGGCGCGTGAGGCTGCCAGGCGAACTCAATGCAAGAATAACCTCAAACAAATCGGACTGGCGCTCCATGTTTACCATGACACGATGAATACATTTCCGATGGGAATGAGCGGGTGGCCTGGTACACTCGACGGCAGTCTTTGGGGATGGGGAACGATGATTCTGCCGTACATCGATCAGGGGCCCCTCTATAATGCCCTCGGTACTTCACCAGGAGGGACTTCCCCTCATCTCAATTTGCCTGCCGTCGGATTCAACGCGGTCATGGCTTCGTTCAACCCGACGAACCCGCTTCTTCAAACAAATCTGACGGTTTTCCGTTGTCCGTCGGACTCGGCGGCGGCGACAGTCACCATTCCGGTCGGTGGCCTGAACGGAAGCCCGCGGCAGAACACAAATGTCTACGGTCGTTCGAATTACCCGGGGGTCCTCGGTTCCGTCGAGGATACGATTGGCGGGTTGCTGGTAACGAACGGCGCATTCGCAGAAAGCAGCCGGATCAATTTAAGGGATTTTACAGACGGCACGTCCAATACGTTTCTGGTCGGCGAACGACGATCACCCGGAATATTGAACGGCCTTTACGTTGGTGGCGACACGATCTGGTGCGGAGCCAACGACGACATCTTTCCGATGTCCGAGGCGCAGGGTTTTGCGCTTCATCTGGGGATCTGTGATCCGTCGACGAACCTCAACGTCAGGATGACGAATCCTCCCACGGCCACGAATTCCGTCGCGTATTCGGCATTCGGCAGCCAACACGTTGGCGGGGCACACTTCCTGATGACCGATGGTTCAGTCAGATTCGTCAGCGAAAACATCGCATCTGGCCCGCCGAACAAGGCGGGAAGCACCTACCAAAACCTTGCCAGCCGGAACGACGGCCAGATTTTGGGTGAGTTCTGATTCGCAACCGTTTTCATCTGGCGATTGAAAGTCCGAATAGGCCAACTGGGAACACAGCATTTTTATCGCGTTTGAAGCACCTCTGGTGACAGCCATCTCCACGTAACGTATTTTCCGTAATCAGTTTAAGGCACTCTCATCGAATTGGCAGGCGCGCCCGTCGACGAACTCCTTTCATATCCCAACGTCAACGTGCCATGTCCCCGGCGTTTTTTTTG
>JANXOO010000057.1 GCA_025353525.1 Schlesneria sp.
CATCAGTTCGTCAACGTTTTGCGGAGAATGGTCACGTTCGAGCAATTCCAGTTCCCGCTTCGAAAACGATTGAACACCCAGGCTGACCCGATTGACGCCCGCCTCCGCCAGCAGATTGATCTTTTCTTCCGTCAGATCGAGCGGATTCGCTTCCACACTGAATTCCGCAGAAGGGGACAGCGAAAACTGCTGCCGGACAATCTGAAAAAGTGACTTCAGTTCGTCCGGTGCCGGGTGTGTCGGCGTACCCCCGCCGAAAAAGACGGTATCGAGCGACGTTCCAGGCGGGATTCGGGCGAGGGCAATCTCGCGTTCCAGTGCTCGCAGGTAATCACCGATCAGGTCGTCGCGCCGGGCGATCAGGGTAAAATCGCAATATCCGCATCGATGCGCACAGAAGGGGACGTGGATATAGGCCGAACGCGGTATCCCCTGAAATGATTCGACGGCAATCGGATTGACTGGTTGGCTCACGCTGGGCCGTTCTGTTTGTGCTGCAAGTCTTATTCTGCCGTTCGCTGTGATCCGTGACGTAGTTTTGTCAGTTTTCGTGCTGGCAGCAATTCTGCCGCATTTTCCGCAGCGGCACGAACGCCGATTTCTAACGCCTGCGGTATCGACATTCCGGAATCAATTCCTGCCGCGATTCCTGCTGCCAGACAATCGCCGCAACCGATCGGATTGCAAACGTCGATCCGGGGGGGCTGGATGCGAATCAGTCCTTCCGGTCCCAACGCGAGAAGCAGAGCGGGGCCACCACTGACGACGACCCATTCGGCACCGCGATTCCTCAATTCGTTCATGGCGGTAATCAGATCATCCTCGTTGGCAAGGTTCTTTCCGACGGTTCGTGCAAGCTCTTCCCGGTTCGGCTTCACGACGAAAGGGTGCAGGGCAAGGGCGGCGTCGAGTTCCGAGCCGCGAATGTCGAGCACTGCTTTGGCTGTTGTCCGTTCCAGCAGCCGTCGGTAGAAATCTGACGGGGTTTCCAGTGGTAATGAACCACTCAGGACGACGACCGTGGCGTCTGACGATTCCTCGTCAAACGCGTTGAGAAAGTTTTCCAGTTCCTCAGGAGGAATCGGATTCGGGTTTTCGACCAATTCTGTGGTGAAATGAGTTGTCTTGTCCAGAATGGTCGTGCAAACCCGCGTCGGGACACGTGACTCAACCCAACGGACAGGTATTTCCATGGTCGCGAAATCGTCACGGATCTGTCGGCCGGCAACACCTCCCGCCAGGCACAGGGTTTTCGATGCAGCTCCCAGTTGGTGCAGCGCACTTCCGACGTTCAGGACTTTTCCTGATCCGCATCCGAATGCACGGCGGGCGCGGTTGACTTCACCCGGCACGAATCGGTCAAACTCGAGTATTTGTTGCCATGCGGGTGTCAGTCCTGCGGCCAGAATCAAGGGAGGTCGTCCTTTTTTGTGAATGAACTGCAGCGGAATATGCCGGTTTTTTTGTCCGGGCGAGAATTTCTCGCAAACATGTCGCAATCCGTCGACACTGGCATTGGCATTCAGGTATTTCCTTGACGAAATGGATCGTGTCTCGATAGGGTAATGTACTGACTGCGACAGGAATTGTGTATTTATCGGGAATCGGCTTTCGCAACAAACGTCAAGGCGTTTGTTTTGATATCTGTGGTTGCAGTGCCGGAGTTCTTTCGCCAAATACGTCAATTCATGCTGCAGCGAGTATATTTTTTGTCTGGTCTTCCCATTCGATTATCACATCCAATCGCGACGTTCCTGCGGGATATCGTTTTATTTCTGTTTCAAAGTTCGTCCAGAGCTCGTTGACGATTGGCGTCGCCAGGTCCCTTCGTCGCAATCCCGATTGTGGGCGATTTCAAATCGTGATCGGGTGGTAAATCGACTTCGTTGAGGTTATACCTCTCGCGGTCAGGTATGATGTTCAGGTCAAAATTGCGCTCGTTGGGATTGCGTCGACTTCAGTTTCTGCCTGAACTGCAGAGACGTGCTTCTGATGAACGCCTGGTGATGATGTTTTGTGATGTACAGCAGACGTTTTTGTCGCGACTGACGAATCCGGACCTGGTACCGAGACCCTCATGTCCATGAACCGACATTTCCATCAAGCAACACGACACCCTTCTGATGCGAAGGATGGGCCTGTGATCGACCGGGATTGTGCCGACAATTGGCTGCATTCGAATAGCCCGCGAGTTTGGAATTCCACGCGAGGTCGGCGTTCGTACGTCGTCAGCCCGGTTCGTTCGTTCGGAATGACTCATCTGTTCGCGGTGGTTCGCATGTTCCGGGTTGCACGGATGCAATTCCAACTGGTTTCAGTGTTGGCCGTGCTGTTTTTTGTCGTGGCAGGTGATCGCCCCGCATCGGCACAGCCGACAGTAAAGCCGAAGCTCAAGCCCGGTAAAGTAGCGAAGCCCGAGCCAGCTCCTGCGGTCAAAATGGAGAATCCGGATCCCGCATGGTTACCTCCGTGGTTCAAGGCTCCGCCCGAGCCTTTGGAAATCATGGCGCTTGAACAACCCATCGTCGGTAAAGAAGAACTCGCCAAACTGAAAAAGGACCGCGACAAGCTGTCGAAGACGTTGCGCGATTGTGATTTGAGTCCTGCGGGTCGAGCGATTATTTCCGGCGGAATTAAGTACAAATTGGCGCAAATGACGTTGCGAGAAAGTCGCAATGACCTGCCAAAATTTCACAAGCAGCTGGTGCAAGATCTCACGGTAGACACGGGGATCGGTAACCCTGCCGCGACGCCAGCCAATAAAGTGGCAACGGCACAGTTTGCCGTGGGTGAGGTTCTGAAGCAGATTCCTGAATTACTCAAAAATAATTTCTATGTCCGATTGCACGCCGTCGCGATACTGTCTGAATTGGACTTTCCGCCAAGTCATGTTCTGCTGCTGCAAGTGATTCAGGCAAAGGATATCAAAGATGACCCGATCGAAGGTCAGCCGGTGGCGATCAGGATTTTTGCCGTTAACGGGCTGATTCGGATCCTCAAATTCACGCCGATTGCCGTCAAGGATCGCAACGTTATCGCGCATGCGGTGATTGAAGAGTTGAAGAATTCAAAGTCGTTTCCGTGGTATCAACAGCGACTGGTTGAGGTATTGCGCCACACGACGATCTCGGTTGATCCCGGAGACAACAATCGGCCGTTCGTGATCGAATCGCTGTTGGCGGTGATTCAGGATCCGGAAAGAACATGGGAAGTCCGATCATTTGCGTGTCGAGCGATCGGGCGAGTTCCCGTTCCAGTGTCGGTCAATCCCGATGATATCGCGGCTTCGATCGCGGTATTTGCTCTGGATCTCGCGAATTCGGCCGCAGCGAAACCGGATAATCCGCAGTGGAAATGGTGCTTTTGGAACGTTTACCTGGCGTTCAAGCCTGAAGGGACAAAAGACAAGACCGGCAAGGATCTCGATCAGGATGCCGACATGAAAAATCCAGGCGGCTTGCTGTCTCGATTCAAGAGTCCCATGACTGCGTACAACCGGATTGTCCCGATCGTCAGGGATATCCTGCATGACAAGGCTCCTGATCCGCAGGATGTCAAGAATCTCAGCGATTTCGTCGGATTGCGAAAGCCGAAAAAGGACGCTGCGCCGCCGGAACCCCCGGCCCAGTGATCGTCAGCGGGAATGGCGTTTTCTCACAGCGATTGCCGTGTCTCCTCGCCGGGTGTGTTCGTCGAAGTGCTTGCCAATTGGCTCGTAAAAAGTCGACAAATCGGCGGCTTTCGCCGCTGGTGCGACTTTATGCTCTCTCGACTTGATCTTGTCGAAGAAAATCTTTAGCATCCCGTTCTTCGGGTCGACACCTCACGTGGTTTCGCCGAAGGGCGTATAGCTCAGTTGGCTAGAGCGCAGCTCTGATAAAGC
>JANXOO010000101.1 GCA_025353525.1 Schlesneria sp.
GAAATCAGCGTTCGTCAAACGCCACTGTTCATTGCGGCGAGCAGGATTCCCCGCTGTTTCAGTGTGTTTTTAATGACCGGCAAACAACTTTGAAACTAAGTAATGACAATAATTCGTCGCCGAAGGAGACTACTTCTTTGCACCTTGCATACGAATCAAATCGAGTTTCGAAAGTGGCTTGCCATCGGCTCCAACGGTCGGAACTGGCTTGGCTGCGGCAGGGGTTGGAACCGGAGCAACCACCGGTTCCGGTACCACTGGTGCTGGTGCAACGACCGCCGCAGGTGCCGCCACGGGATCACCTGTCGTAGCAGCCTTTGCCGCCTGCTGTTTGCGAATCATGTCGAGCGGCGACGGCTTCGCTCCTGATGCCGGTGCCGCTGCTCCGCCGGCTGATTTCGCGGCTTGCTGAGCGCGGATCGCATCAAGCGGACTTTTCCCGGCAGCTGCCGCAGGTTTTGCGGCCGGCTTTGCAGCGGCCGTCGGCGCACTTGCGGAAGGTGCAGCCGCTTTCGCCGCCGGTGCAGGTTCTCGTTTGACAGGCGCGTCGACGACTTTCAAATAGTCGGGATCGATATCGTACCAGCCAACATCGACGGGTCCGTCAAACTCGACCAACGCACGGCAGTTCATATTCACCGTCCGTACCTTACCGGTCCAGTTTTGGAACCGGCGAAGTTCGGGAACATTCCCGTCGACCAAAACGAACTTATCAGTCAGCGCTTCCTTCAGTTTTTCCGCACGTTCGATCGACATCAGACTTTCGCTCCGCAATCGGTAGGATTTTTTCCCGGCGCATTCCGGTTCCACCGGACGATTCGTACGCACGTTCTTTGCCTTCGCATTTTGCCAATTATTTCCGGGAGATGGCAACCCTGTTGCCTCGGTGGTCACCCGAAATTGGAGATGATCGTCAGGACAGGCAGAAATCTCTCCCGTCCCCCTGAATGCAAACCACCCCCAGCCCGATGATTCTGAGTGAATATCTCGATGAAATCAAGCGGTCGGGGAATTCAAACGGGAATCCGCAACTGGCATAGACGCTACGTCTCATGTTGTGCTAGGTTATTTCAGTTCGGACAGGGATATCTGAACCTGGTCGGCTTCACACGACAAAAACAGGGTCATTGACGTAGAGTGGACTTTCGTTGGAACGGCAGTCGCTAAAAATACATCGGGTGCCCATCGCGAAAACCTGCTTTACAAAAGAGGATCTTTACAACCGAGTGCTGTTTCGACCGACTCGCAAAAAATCTCGACTCCTGAGGGCCACTCGATGTCGACAGAAACTTTGCTTGAAGAACCGGAATTATCGGACAGTTTGAGACGTTTGTGCGTCTCACCCGGCAATTCGTGGCGGTACGCGATCATCTGGCTGGTCCTGATTTCGCCGTTGCTCATGCGGGTGATGATTTTTTCAAAAGCCCCGGGAAACCACTTGCCAGTCAATACCGGAGAGATCCGCAGGGCAGCGACTCCGACAGGTGAAAACAATGAAGCACCTCGATTGCCGGATTTCGACGCGCCTGCGACTGCTGCCCGCTGAAATCAGCGTTTGAATCGTTCGAGCAGCATTGGCCTGACCTCGTTCAGTACCCCACGAACCCATTCAGGGTCTTCGATCAGTAATCCTTCCGGTTCTTGCATCAGCTCGATCGGAAGTTTTTTAGCAAGATCTTTCAGTTCGTTGACCAGTTGACTGATTGCATCAGCGTTTTGTGGAAGTTCGCTGAAAAATCGTTCGAGATCTGCCAGCGGTCCGTCGCCATTCTCGGCAACGGTTCTGATTTGCGACTCAGTGGTGGCAATCCTGACCTGTTCGATCCATACCCTGCCGTCCGAAACGATTGTCCCGATCGATCGGATCTCGGCAGTCACCGCTGTTCGATGGCTGTTCAAAAACTGATGAGCCGGGCTGGCTCCTTCGATAATCACGCGAATTCCCAGCGGCAAGTCTTCGTGTTTCGAGATCATTGATCGAAGCAGTTCCCGGAATTTTTCGATGACATCGTCTGCCGTTGCCAACCCGGCAGCGGGAACAGTACAGACTTCCCAGCGAAAGACATCCAGTGGATGAAATTCCATTTCCGGTCGGTGTTTTGAATCGACGGTCACGACAAAGCAACCGTGTGCTCCCGGTTCGCGAAT
>JANXOO010000127.1 GCA_025353525.1 Schlesneria sp.
TCTTTATAAACATTCGTTAACGTGAATTTGAAAGTGACCTCCGCGTTTTTAGCCACGGAACCGAATTTCACCTCGCGCTTGTCGAACATTTTCTTGCCCCAGTCAAGATCCTGTGCGGACAACGGGGCAACGGCGAGAATCACGAACAGGGCACAGAGCGGGCGAATCGCGGCAGAGAAGAACATTGTTGTCTCGCTTCTTTGAAGCTAAAACCAGTCACACGACAACAGAGCCTCAGCCGTTCCGCAGCCGGGGCACGAGGACAATACTAGTCGGCTCGTTTTTAACAGTCATCTTCAGCCTCCGTGACTGACATTATGCGCGCTCTGATCTTCTGTCAACGGAAGTTTTTCATTGCCGATTCAAGTCTTTTTGAAAAAAGCGGTGTCGTTCTGCATACTCCCCTCAAAACAGTATTTCTTTTGCAAGCCGCCAAACTCACCCGAATCGCCAAAGCTGGCAAAACCTGGCCCGGGCCGCAGGCTTTCACTGGCTCCCCGAATTCCCCGGGTTTGATTGACGTGTCGTGGAACGTTGTTTGGGGTAAGTTTGAATTCGTCACACGTCGGACTATGATTCGCAGACAGCCGATTTTATCCCACCGATTCAGAAAGTCCTGCCGTGAGCCAACTCGCCGAACTCGCCTCCAGCGCCAAATCCAGACTCGACGCGCATACGTACGAAACCGTGCAATGGCACTTCCACGAATCGACCGGAAGCCCCTTCTGGCTCGAAAAAGCAAAAACTTACAAATTCAATCCGCTGAAAGAGGTCAACTGTTTTGACGACCTCAAGAAATTCCCGCATTTCGAGGACGAATGGTTGCGCGGTGGGCCGATCAGCCGCTGGGTTCCAAAGGGCCTTTCGGGCAAGCCGGTCTACGTGTTCGAGACCGGAGGGACAACCGGAATTCCCAAAAGCCGTATGGTGATTGAAGACCATCGGATCGACTACGAAAACTTCAGCGATACGCTGCCCGACAAGTACTTTCCTCGCGGAGCCAACTGGCTGATGCTCGGCCCCAGTGGTCCACGTCGATTGAGGCTGGCTGTCGAGCACCTGTCTCAGTACCGCGGCGGAATCTGCTTTTGCATCGATCTCGATCCACGATGGGTCGTCAAACTGCTGAAAAAAGGCAAAATCAAGGAAGCCGAAGATTACAAAGATCACGTCATCGACCAGGCGGTGACAATTCTGTCGGCCAACCACAACATTCAATGTGCGTTCATGACGCCAAAGCTTCTCGAAGCATTGGCCATGCGATTGATTGATGACGGATCGAGTATCGCCGAATCGGGGATCAAAGGAATTTTTGCGGGAGGGACCGAGTTCACTCCGCAGTGGTATCGCACCTGTTGCGAAGAATTGCTTGGGCCCGATGTCTACATCACTCCGACATACGGCAAC
>JANXOO010000129.1 GCA_025353525.1 Schlesneria sp.
CTTCGCCTTTTCCGAGATTCACGATCGCGTGTGCGACATCGGCTTTGTAATTGGCCGAATCTCCGACGCTCAACGACTGCGATTCGTCACCCGATTCGACTTGAACCTGACCCTTTTGAACCGTCAGAAATTCCCGAGTTCCTTCAAAGTGCGGGGCGCTACGCAACGCCGACCCAGGCTGGAGTGACACTTCGTAGAATTCGACATCCTTTTCAAGGTCCAGCGGACTGAGCGTGCGAATTCGAACGTGCTTGTCCGACCGAAAATGATAAGCTCGGTCATCGGCTCGAATGACCGAAAGCGTTGGAATCGCCGAAGGCATCTGTAGCAGTTCGCCCAATGAAATCCCGAATCCGCGACCGATCCTGACCGTCACCGCCAATGTCGGGTTCGCCCGCTCCCGTTCGATCTGGCTCAGCATCGAACGACTGACGCCGCTCGCACTGGCCAACCGTTCCAGCGACCAGCCCCGTTCCGTACGCAATTCCTTGACGCGTCGACCCAGGTGTTGAGAAACCTCGTCGGACGAATCTCCGTTGCCATTCCTCGCTGTCGCCTGCGGCACCGCATTTTCCATGATAGTGGATTTCAGTCTTGTATATTGGAGCTCGTGCGTCTACTATGATGGCAGATATTCCGATATAGTGCATGCGCAGCGACCACAATGCAACCAGGAAATTTTCCGTCGGATAGAAGGCGAGGCATCATGAAAACGATGAAGGCACTGGTGAAGGCTCATGCGGCACCTGGCCTGACGTTGCAGGACGTACCCGTCCCTGCATTCGGAATTAACGACGTTTTGATTCGCGTCGACCGGACAGGGATTTGCGGGACGGATGTTCACATTTATAAATGGGACGCGTGGGCTCAGAAAACGATTCCCGTTCCGATGGTTGTCGGTCACGAATTTGTCGGTGAAATTGTAGAAGTGGGCACGAATGTGACCGACTTTCACCCAGGGGAAGTCGTCAGCGGGGAAGGACACGTTGTCTGTGGCCGCTGTCGCAATTGCCTCGCCGGACGACGACATCTGTGCAAAGACACCAAGGGGGTTGGCGTCAATCGAACGGGAGCCTTTGCGGAATACATTTCGCTGCCGATGACCAATGTCTGGCACCATCGGGACGACATCGATCGCGATGTCGCGTCGATTTACGATCCGTTCGGCAATGCCGTCCATACAGCCCTGTCATTTCCCGTTCTCGGCGAAGACGTATTGATTACCGGAGCGGGTCCGATCGGCATCATGGCGGCCGCAATCGTCAGGCATGCCGGAGCTCGCTACGTCGTCATTACAGATGTCAACGAATACCGTCTGGAACTGGCGAAGAAACTGGGGGCCACCGTCGCGCTGAATGTTTCGACGGGAAACCTGGCTGATGTGCAGCACGATCTCGGGATGAAAGAGGGGTTCGATGTCGGCCTGGAAATGTCGGGAAACCCCTCGGCCTTCTGCGAGATGCTGTCAAATATGGCTCATGGCGGAAAAATCGCGATGCTCGGAATTCCGTCCGAGTCGATCGCAATCGACTGGAATACCGTCGTGTTTAACATGCTGACGATCAAGGGGATCTACGGGCGCGAGATGTACGAGACCTGGTACAAAATGGCGGTCATGCTCGAAAGCGGTCTCGACATCCGTCCGGTGATTACTCATCGATTTCATTACACAGAATTCGAACGCGGATTCCAGGCGATGCTTTCGGGACAGTCTGGCAAAGTGGTCCTGAACTGGCAGGAGATCTGACCCGGTCTGACAATCTTCCTGCCACACGACAATCTTCGCCGCGCACAACTATCTCCGCGCGGCAAAGAGTCGTGGGGCACCGCCTGTGACAGGGATCCGGAATTCCGAGTGTGAGCCGACGGACAACGTATAGACTTCGGAACCGGTTGGAAGATTTCTGCGATACGTCAGCGGGTAGGGGATCTCAAACTCGTGCGATGCACCTGGTTTCAACGTCAGTGATTCGCCCCAGGAACTGGTGGGCGCTTTCGTCTGATATGTAAACGGCTGATCGCTGAGATTCGAAAGTTTGATTCGGGCCAGTCGATACGTGACATCGATATTCGGGAACGTATATTGAACGTCGGCAATGCGCATTTTCGAGGCGCCAATCTGCAGATCGGGAACTTCCGTTTGAGTCGTCTTCAGTCCTGCGCTGTACGTGATCCACGCCTGCTTGAATAATTCAACGTACCGGTCCACGTCCAGTTCAGGGTTTGCAGCCGAATATCCCTCGGCGAACTTGCCAGTCCCGGTGACGCTCGTAGCAGGCAACCAGTCGAGTCCAATCGTGCGTCGGTCGTGAAACGGCTTTTGCAAATCGGGTCGCATTTGTTCGGCAAGACTCAATTCAAAAGTTGCACACGGCGACCACGCCCCCCCGGTCGCACTCGTTTTGGTCGATACGTTGACCTGAATGCCCTGGAACCGGATTTCGAGTGGCGTCGTTTTCTCTGATGCGGATCCTGATTGCGGGCCGCCGGCAGCCAGCGGCTTGACCAGTTTCAACGTTGAACGAACCTGCAACGTATCGCCATGCTGCTTCAGGTCAGGAATGATTTCTTGCAACGTACTTCGGTCTGCGAGGGCAGTAAACAGCGGTTCCGGAATATCAAGCAAATCGATCCGTGTTCGATCATCGCTCGCATACATCTCGGTCAATGGTGTCAGAATTCCCGGTGTTACAATGACGTGCATCGAAGTGTCTGACGGAAGCCGTGCGAGCGAGACATTTTGCGGCAGCGCTGCCGACGTGTCATTTGCCACGAGCGACTTCGCGTTGGCGAATTTCAACGGTCGCACTGGCCCGTACGGATCGAGGCTTCCGACCGTCAATCCTGTGATTAATGAGATCCCGTTCTGATCGGCCGAAATCTGTTCAGGCCAAACCTGAATCCTAGGAGCACTGATCGGCAACAGCCAGATTCCGGATATTGTCGAGTCTGACTGCGACATGTTCGAAACCGATTCCGGCAATGTCAGTTGCTTTTCGATTTCTGCGACGACTCGCGGTGCAATGCTGGTGACTTCGTTTTCGATCCGTCCTTTGGCTCCGTAAAGACCACGTGTGAGTCCGCTGACGACCGCTTCCTGAGTCATTCCAAAACCTTGAATCGAAACGCCTGCAGGTTGTGAGACAGACCAGTTTCCGTCGGGAATATGAAAACCCGACGAAACCAGTCTCAATCGAATTCTTCGATCGGCGATATAAGGAGAAACTTCGAGGTTGAACCAGACCGGTTCGCGGTGCCCGATCGCAATCGTAATCGGACCAGCCTGCGCCGAATGTCTTGCACCGGAGACAGAAGATCCACCGATTGTCAGCGTGATGTTGCGGATTCCCAATTGAACAAGAATTCGATCGTTGGCCCATCCCCTGGCAACAACACGCTCCAGTTGGCCGTTGTAGGAAATTCCGGAAAACCGGATGCTGAACTGGCGACCGGATGCCACAGTACTGTCAAACATGTCGTTCAGTCGCCCCGACAGCAGATCTCGCGAGACCGACTGCGGAATCGAATGTGCGAATGCATCGAGTACGTCATTGCCGAGACGAATACCGACCGCTTGCGAAATTTCGATCGCGGGAACGAACGGCGGATTGAACACGGCGACCGGTTTCACGGTCGCAGCACCCAATTGACGAGTCGTTTTCAACGGGGCCTGCATCCACGCAAATATTTCGTCATTCCCGTAGACATCTTCGCTGATATCGTGGCCACCCTCGGGCAATTCAGTGAATGCCGCTGTGCCGCCAGCGGCGACCAGCGCATCAACCATGTGGCGGCCATCTTCCGGCTTAACGAATGCATCTTTCTTGCCGTGAAAGCCCCAAACCGGAATTTCTTTCAGTCGTGCGACATCCGTCGCGTCACCGCCGCCGGAAAGAGGCACTAGCGCCGACCAGCGATCGGGTTCGGAAATCCCCAGATTCCAGACGCCGTAGCCACCCATTGACCAACCGGTGAGCACAACTCGTTTTGCGTCAAAGTTATAATTCTTGCGAGCATCTTCGAGAGCGGAAATGGCCAATTGACCGCCTGGATTCTCCGACTTCCATGAATCAAGGATTCGTCCATCGGCCTGTCTGCATTGTGGAAACACGACGATAAACGGAAACGTTCGTAATCGGGCCTGCACGAACGGTGCGAGTCCTGCTGTCAGTTGTTGCCGATTATCTTTGCCACGTTCTCCCGCCCCGTGCAGAAACAGGATCGCGGGCGATGGCTTGTTTGATCGATATCCGGCGGGAACGAAAACGACATATTTTTGCTCGCCCGCATCGTCACGAAAGACTCGATCGACAAATCGCCCGATCGGTTCCTGAGCCCGAACCGAAGCAACTGACATCACGATCAGTCCAAAACCGATCGCGGCCCCCATGTAAAACGGGCGCCGAATATTGAGATCCGTTCTCATTGATCATTCTCCCTACAGCAGAACCGACGCCCGACGGGATTTCGGGGCAAAGCCCGAACGACGGACGCAGGAATCATAGGGACTCGGTTAAGCAGAAAAAACCGAAGCGAACGCATTTCATCAAAGTGAACACGGTAAATCCGGCAATGATTCGATCGCTGCCAGCCTTGCCGAGAATCGAGCATTTGCTCTGTGAAAAAAAACAAAGGGGAAGAAAAACAAAGAAGAAAAACAAAGGGGACATTCTTCTTTAACAATGCAATAACGATTGATTATGCTGCTTGGATGCCACGAACATCCCGCGCATCACAGGGCAACTATGTCTATCACGTCCTCAATCGGGGCAACGGTAGAGCGGATGTGTTTCATAAAGCTGACGACTATTTGGCGTTCGTCAATCTGATGCGAGAGTCCAACGAGCGATTA
>JANXOO010000146.1 GCA_025353525.1 Schlesneria sp.
CTGGCCGCGACGACCACGACGGACGTGATGACCGCGCGCGGGATCGTCTGTCCCGGATTTCGGACTTCGTCTCCCAAATGGCAGATGTTGTAGTAGCCCAGGTAGTCGTAGATGGCGATCAGCATCGCCCCGCCAAGTCCGCTCACCCATTTCCCGTCGATCCGAAAGGCATCGGGCGGAAACGTCATGAATGCCGCGTTGAAGTGCATCAGGCCCGAAACGATGACGATGATGACCGTGATCAGCGTTCCCGCACACAGCACGATGCCGAACCAGCCGACAACTGCGATCCTGCGGGACAATAGCCAGGTCACGATCAGACAGCAACCGGCGGCCAGGGTGCTCGTCCCACCCGGAAGATGCCATTCCTCAAGAAGCAACCTCAGATCTGGCCAGATGTATTCAAGGTAGGGGACTGCACCGATGTAGCCCGAGGCAAGCTCCATCGTACCGCTGACCAAAAACTGCCACACGAACAGAAACGGCAGCATCCGTCCCCATCGCGACGATCGTTTGCCAAAAATTTCGCGCAAGAAGTGGTACGTCCCGCCGCTACCCGGAAGGGCCGCCCCCAATTCGCTCCAAACCAGGCCGTCGCAAATCACCAGGACTGCGGCAATCACCCACGCGATCAGAGCCTGTGGTCCGTGCATCGCCGCGAGGAATCCGGGAATCGTGATAAACGGCCCGATACCCACCATATTGGCGATATTCAGAGCAATCGATTGCGTCAACCCAAGGCCACGAACCAGTTTTTCGCCGCCGACGGGATTACGTTGTGGTCCCGGATTGTTTTGCGGCCCCGGTGTATTTTGTGGTCCCGATGTGCCGTCGATCATTTCGCTCGCGACTCGTACGCACTCTTTGCCATTTGAAAGAGCGTCGGTCCGAAATAGACAACGGCTGCCAAGGCACCAACGACGAACGCAATCCAGAGTATAAAGCTGATGAAACCAGTCGTTCCAGAGAGCAGGTTTTTGAACCAGCGTGTCCAGCCACGACGGTCGTACTGTCGGCCGATTTTGGCGAATTCGGATTTCAGTCCCGCAGACTTCTGTTCGGCTTTGTCCCTGATCAATCGGCCTTCGACCATTTTTTCAAATTCGGTGAAAAAGCCGATCGGAGCAAACGTATCCGCTGCATTCTTTTTCACTTTGGCTTTTGGATTGAGCGAACCGGTTTTCAGTGCCGTCTGGACCTGAGCCGTTGTGAACTTTCCGATCGTATCTTTTCCCTGAGGCGTTTTGTACTGGACGATCCACGAATCGGTCGTGCTGGCTGCGGGAGGTCTGGAGTGCGCCGCCGCATCGTCACTCGATGTTCGCGGGATCCCGGAACTCGAAGGGGAAGGAATGTTCAGACCAGTTTGCTGATTCGCTCGGGATGCCTGCGAAGCGCTCGCCGAAGAGTTCTGTACGACACGATCAGTCGCCGTGATAAAACTGAGCGACGAATTTTCGAGGCCCAGTGAGGACAGCATCCTGATCACTTCGCCAAAATCCTTGAAGCGGCGCTCCACATCCTTTTCTATCATTTTGCCGATCATCAGATCGAGTTTGTCGGGAACCTGAGGGTTCAGTTTGCGAGCCGATTCGAACTGCCCTTTTTCCTTGGCCATGATGACTTCGAGCGCCGAAGTTCCCGCAAATGGAAGTTTGCCGGTCAGGAAGTGGTAAAGTGTCACTCCAAGCGCATAAATATCCGTCCGTCCGTCGACATGTTTGGCGTTGCGAGCCTGCTCGGGTGCCATGTAATACGGGGTTCCAAGTCCCGTCCCGCTGGCGGTCATTGAAAGATCGTCGTCGGTCGCTTTGGCCAGACCGAAGTCGGCGACCTTCACCTTCCCCTTGCTGGTGAGCATGATATTGTCGGGCTTGATGTCGCGATGAACCAGGTTTTGGCCGTGTGCAAACTGCAGCGCTTCGGCGCACCGAAGCGCCACATGCAATGCGTCACCGACCGAGAGTTTGCCGAGCGTTTCGACCCACTTCTGCATACTCTTGCC
>JANXOO010000147.1 GCA_025353525.1 Schlesneria sp.
CGATCAATTGTTTTGTCCCGTGGTCCGGGAAGATGTTGCGTTCGGCCCGCTGAATCTCGGGCTATCGAACGACGAAGTCCTGGCCCGAGTCGATCAAAGTCTGGCGGCGGTCGGCCTTCCGGAACACGGACCTCGCAACCCGTCGCAATTGAGTACCGGTGAACGAAAACGGGTTTGCCTCGCCGGGGTACTCGCCTGTGAGCCATCGATGCTGGTGCTGGACGAGCCGACCAGCAACCTGGATCCACGTGCCCGACGGCAATTGCTGGAAATCCTGCGCCACTTTTCCGGTGCGCAAATCATCGCCACGCACGACCTCGATTTCGCTCTCGATCTGTGTCAACGGACACTCGTGCTCGATGGAGGCAAAATCCGCGCGGACGGGTGTCCGAACGACATTTTTTCAAATGCTGGCCTGATGGAACGCCATGGCCTCGAAGTCCCATGGCGACTCCGCCGGTTGCCCTGATATCGACTCATTCGTAATTATACCACGCACGGTCTGGTTTGAGGCCATCGAGAAATCCAGGGTCGCTCCCCGATAGAAATGTCACAGGGTCGCCTGGAAACTGCCGCAGTGACGGCGGTTCTGATTCGAACGCGGAAGCGGACTCACAAATAAAGCCACAATCTGGACCGCGAGCAGTATAAAACGAAGATTCGTCCGGATTATACTGCGGAAACCAATGTCACATTGAATATCAGTGTCGCGTTCGCCGGAATGTTTGATCCCTGTCCGGACGTGCCATATGCCAGATTCGACGGAATGATCAACCTGGCGACGGTCCCCACAGGCAGCAGAGCGAACGCTTCGGTCCATCCCTGAATAACTCCGGATCCAAGATTGAACTGGAATGGCGTGACGTGATTGAATTGCGCGTCGATATTCGAATCGAATTCGGTTCCCTGTGTCCCATCTGCTTTCAAGAGGAATCCGGAGTAATTGACACTCAGCTTCTGTCCGGTTCTGGGGATCGCGCCCGTTCCATTTGTCGTAATCACGTAATTCAAACCGGAAGCGGTCTCGGTCGCTGTCAGGCTGTTGCTGCTGATATAGTTGTGGATCACAGTCAGTTCAGAATCAAGTTGTGCGTTCGTTGTGACCGTACCCGTCGCCGACTGACTGGTGCCTCCGGCATCCGTGGCCGTGGCCGTCACTGTTGTGGAACTCGCCGACAGCGGTGCACTCGACAAATTCAATGACCAGTTGCTGCCTGTGGCCGTCAATTGTGAATCGGTGCCCAAAGTGTAAGTCTTGCTATTGGCATTCACGGTCAGCGTCTTCGCGTTCGTTGCGTCGTACGTTCCCTTGACGGTCGACGTATTCTTGACATTGGTCAGCGACGTGACCGTCGGTTTTGCAAGGACAGATACTGGGACAGGCGAAGGAATCGCGGTGACATCGGCATGGGACAGGTTCGGTGCGACTGTGAATTTGACAGAATTCGCCTGTTCGAAGACTCTTGTTTCGTGCCGTCGTGCGCCCGTCACGTTGACGGAACTCTGGAACTGGTTTTGTCCACTGCTCGAACTGTTCGTGAACATGACCCCGTCCCGGCCCATCTTGACCGAAACCGCTCCCGTAAACGTTGAACCCGTCGAACTGAACGAACTGAACTTGTTTGACTGAACATCATCCAGCGAGCCGGTGATCGTCGCGAGGTTCGCCACGAATTGATCGGTACGTGCAGTGACATTCCCCTTGATCGTCGTGCCTTGGAGCATAAGACCGTCTGCGGAGTTCCGTCGGTTGCCCAGGTTCGCTGACAGATTATTATTCACGGTACAATTTTGCAGAGTCACCATGTCATCTTGCCGGCCCCCGGTGACGTTGACGGAGTCCGAGATCACGTTCGCCAGGGTCAAAGCGTTGTTATTGCGACTGCCACCAAAGTCGGCGATGAACGATGAGAGAACCGTTGTCCCGTCGCCAATCACAGTCACGGCGTTGTCGGACGAATTGAGCGTCATATTGATCGAGATCGGGCCGGTCACGCTGGCAGTGTAGGTCGACTGGTTTTGGCTACCGACCTGGAACATGGTTCCTGACTGAGCGGTCAGAATCACTTGCGTTGCGTTGTAAGAGATGCTGAACGCATCGCCGGACGCGGCATTCCGATCACTGACATCGGTCAGCGTCACAGTACCACCGCTCACGTTGACCGCGACGAGGTTCGTCAGAAGCTGACGCTTTTCGAGCATTTCGATCATTGCACCACGACGATTCGCTTCAAAACGATGTCGGTGCGAGCACCGCCGGGCCTGGCCGGGTGTTCGTTGTCCCTGAAACCAGGCAACCAGTCGCTGAGTCCAATTTCGTCGCATGTTCCGGTCTCTGCATTTTCAAGAAAAAGCGTGCTCACAATCGCTGGATTCTATACTTCGGCACTCTGCTTCGTGCCACTGTAAGTTTAGGGGGTTGAGTGGGCTCGCGATAGTACTTTCGAAAAGATCGACGGCAACGATTTTGACGATGGCAAGCTGTATTTTTCGGCAGGATCAAGCCGTTCACGGAATGAATTGACGTCACTGACAGATTCGGCGGCACCTTGAAATGACAGAAATGTCGAAGTTTCAGCGTTTTACGGGGCGTGCGACGCACTCCATAATTTTTTTACGATACGGTATTGGTTTTGCGCGGGTGTGTTCGTGCTCCGGTGGCGGCCTTTTCGCGATGGCCCCAGAATGGTTGTAGCGGCTCGGAGTCAGAGAGTTGGTCAGCACGTCGTTGCGACAATGTTTCTTCGCCGAACTGTGCCCAGAACCATTCGGAAATTTTTTCCGCGGTTAACTTCGTCTTGCCGTTCATACGCGTTGTGGGAACGTAAACGATTTAAAGGAAATGAGATACACGCAGGATTTCTACAGGATCTGAATGTTCGTTCAAAGTGCGTCGCAATCCCGTTTTACGGCAGACTCACGTTGTGAGTTTGGCGGAAGCTGTTAAACTACGCCGCGCCGGTCGAGTTGCGGTAAGGATGCCATAGTTCCCGGCGGCAGTTCACCTTCCTGATCGTTAGGGTGGGTATGCGAACGGAATCTTTGCAAACCTCGCCGCCTCAACCCGGCTCTCGTCGACTTCTGAAAATCGTTTCATGTGTCGGGCTTACGATGCTCGCCGCAATCTTGCTAAGGGCGGCTTACGATAAGTCGTCGCAGGAACGGTTTGCGTTTCGAGAAACTCTGCCTGTAGAAACGAGCCTTTCCGGCATCGACGCTTCTGTTAAAGAACGTTCGTTCAACGCGGACGAATTCGTTATCCCCCAGGATAATGAGCCGCGCGGACAATGGTCCGGGAAAAACTCGCGTCCACGAATCGCGACGGCGAAATCGGACCAGGAACTGTTCGAATCGAGAAGCAGGGAACAACATGGTGGTACGACTTCGCGAGGTCCGCTCTTTGAACGAAATTCGTCAACAGAAGGCGACGATGATCGACTTCCACCTCGTACCGAATCTGATTTGCGTGATGACACCATTTTTGATCCCGAGCCAGCCGACGATTCGTTCCGCAAGACGATTCCCGATCGAAGTCGACCGCCAGCGCCGCCCGTACCCGAAGACGAATGGAGTTTGCAGTCAAGTCCCAGACTCTGGGAGGGCGACGGCGAACCCGTTCGCCGCCGACAGCCTGAAGCCGCTCAACCGACAGAACCGAATCGTCAAAGCGATCCGTCCGACGAGACTCGCTTTGACGATTCACTCGACAGAGATTTTCAAGGACATCTTCGTTCACTGTACGGTGACGGCCAACAACCAGCGCCTCGCGACAGGACACGAGATACGCGTGATGACAGGACACGTGACAACAATAACGACAGAAATTACGACGATTCCGTGAACCGGCGACGCAATCCGCAGCCGAACAATCGCTGGTCGGATTCGACCGACGATTCCACCGGCGATGAGATGTCCGTGAGGCCGGTTGATTTGCGAAGGGGTCGCGACCTCTTTCTGTCTCCGTCGTCGGATCGGCAAACGCAATATGACGATCTGACATCGGTCCTGATCGACAAACGGTATCTTGATGTCGTCAAGGATAATACGGTGGGCATTCGTCGCGACGAATCCGATTCATTCTATCGGTTGCTCGACTATGCACGGCAGATTCCAACCGCGACACTGGAACGTGCGGGCGAACGCGATGTCCAATACATCAATCTGATGACCGAACCCGACCGGTTTCGTGGCGAACCGATTACGATCGAAGGCGATTTGTGGCGACTCTATGAACTTGAAGCAAGCCGCAATCGATACGGCGTCACGCGAATTTATGAAGGCTGGGTTTTCACCGGCGATTCGAGCAATCATCCGTATCGTATCGTCTGCACCAGCCTTCCCCTGGGATTTGAGCCGGGTGAAAATCTGCGAAAGCCTGTCCGGATCACCGGCTATTTCTTCAAACGAGAAGGTTACAAGTCGAATGGCGGCGTTCACTTTGCCCCGACATTGCTGGCGCGTCGCATCGCGGTCAATCCAATGCCCAACGGGATTCCACTGATCGTGGGGATCGCCCCGTGGATTCTGGGTGCGATCATGGCTGTGGGGCTCGCACTGCTCGTGTCCGTCGCTGCCACTGCGGTCAGCGACGAGCGACTGCAGCGAGCGGGATTGCCGCACAGAGTGGGGCAACCACGGCTGTCTTTTGCCGGGCTGGATATTTCGCCTCCGATTGGTGTCGAAGAATCGCTGAAACAACTCGCCGAACGCGAGCGGAACCTGGCGATTAGCGGAGCTTATGGTCCACTGTTTTCACGAACTGCAGCCCGCG
>JANXOO010000149.1 GCA_025353525.1 Schlesneria sp.
GCTTGGCCCACGTCGTGATGTGATCGCCGCGTCCCAACCGCTTTCCCTTCGTGAAATCGGCCGTTCGCAGCTGATGCAGTCGCGTCACGAATTCGACACCCGGCTCTTGAAGCAGCTTTAGCGAACAGAGTGCGGAACGGGCGGATTCTGAATTTGAAGGGAATTCAAATGCGACTATCTCAGAGGAGGCGAGTCTGCCAAATGTAGCCCTGTCGCTCCGCGACAGGATAGCCGAAGCGCAACCATGTAAGCATGTTGCCCAAGGCATCCGTTCGATCTAAACCTTCGATGAACTTCACACGTGCATTTGCAATTCGTCGCTTTGATTTTAACAGGCAGTGTTTTTGCAATTCGGCAAACCTGTCGCGGAACGACAGGGCTACTTTTGCCGAGCAAAAATCGGTCACAGCCAATGAACTGGGGCGACGCGGCGGCATTTGCCGCGTCACTCTGCCCCGGGCTGATCTGTTTTGGCCTTTCAGGCCGCAAGACCACTGATTTGCCCGTGAATTGACTCCGCGCTCATCCCGATAAATGCAGAATCCGCCCGTTTCGTCCGCTTGCGGGCTTTCCAACGGGTACCGGGATTCGGTCGGTCAGGTTTGCTGTTGCGATCGAAGGGCGATGTCCCTACGCTTCAAACGATCATTAACCATGACTTTTCGCAGCATATCGGGAACGACGATGACTGATTCGGCACCGCTTTCACTTCGCGACCTGCAGTCCCTGATCAAACAGATGTATGGAGCCAAAGACGTTGCTCGTGGCGTCGACGGGACATTCATGTGGCTGATGGAGGAAGTTGGTGAACTGGCCGCAGCGTTGCGCGAGGGGACACCCGAAGAACTGGCTCTCGAATTCGCCGATGTGCTTGCCTGGCTTGCGACGATCGCCAACGTTGCGGGAGTTGACCTGGACGCTGCCGTGCGCAAGAAATACGGCTCGGGCTGCCCAGGCTGTGGACAATTCCAGTGCCGATGCGATATCAGCGAAAAGCCGTAATTGCCGATCAGGGACTTGCCGTCGCCACGATTCGCAATCAAACGAGGATCATATCAAAATGCTCAGAACGATCGAAGTCTCGGGCGTCCGATTCCGTGTCGCCGATGTAGGGACGGGTCCGGCGATCCTGTTCGTGCATGGATTTCCGCTCGACCATACGATGTGGGCGGCACAAATTGACGAATTCTCGAAAACGCATCGCGTCATCGCTCCCGATCTGCGCGGATTCGGTGGTACCGACGGTACGTTATACTCCGTTTCGATGGAACAGTTTGCCGACGATTTGATCGGGTTGCTCGAAGCACTGGAGGTCGATCGGCCGGTCACGTTTTGCGGTCTGTCGATGGGTGGTTATATCGGCTGGCAATTTGCATTGCGGCACCCGGAATGGCTTGGACGACTGATTCTGTGCGACACACGATCGGCCGCAGATTCCGCAGAGGCAGCGGCAAACCGTCTGAAAATGGCCGATATTGTCACGAAAGAAGGCCCCGAACCGGTCGTGTGGGCCATGATGCCGAAATTGTTCGCACCGTTCACTGCCCAACGGCAACCGGCACTGACGGCACTCGTCCGCCAGACGGTGATGACGACATCCCCGACGGCGATTGCGGCGGCGCATCGGGGGATGGCCGTCCGTCCCGATGTCACGGCGATGCTTTCCGGAATCCGCGTTTCCACGCTCGTGATCGTCGGCGAGTACGATGCGATTTCTCCGCCCGCCGAAATGAAGGCGTTCTCTGCTGAAATTCCCGATTCCCGTTTCGTTACGATTCCCGACGCGGGGCATATGGCACCAATGGAAAATCCGGTTGCCGTCAACGCTGCAATCGCCGAGTTTCTCGTAAATTGAAAAGGCTCGACCCATGTTCTCGATGAAGCGTACAGCCGCTGTGCTGTTTTTTGTTTTATGCCACGCCGGTCTGGCTGTCGCGAAAGACGCCGATTGGACGATCCTTTTGTACATCGCGGCGGACAACAATCTGGAAGCAGCTCAACTCGGAGACCTGCACGAAATGATCGCGGCAGGCGACTCCGAACAGGTCCGGATCGTGGCTCTGGTCGACCGATCTGAAAAGGATGACCCCTCGCTGGGGTACTCGGCGGAAGGAGTCGGGCAAATCGACGATTGGACAACTGCAAAACTGCTCAATGTCCAACGTGGAAAGCTCGTTGAAATGGCCGATTGGGGTGAGGTCAACATGGGTGATCCGGCCACGCTGAAGCGATTTCTGGATACGGCAATGAAACTATTTCCTGCGAAAAAATATGCGCTGATTTTCGGCGATCACGGTGCGGGTTGGCCAGGCGCCTGCAGCGATGAATCGCATCACGACGACAAACTGACGATGACGGAAATCCACGACACATTGAAATCGCTTCCAAAATCGGCCTCCCGATTCGAATTGATCGGCTTCGATGCCTGCCTGATGGGGAACCTCGAATGCGCGTTCAGCATCGCTCCTTTTGCAAAAGTGATGGTCGCATCGGAAGAGCTTGAACCAGGTTACGGGTGGCATTACACGCCGTTACTGCAACGAGTGATCGACAAACCTTCGATGACAGGTTCAGAGTTTGGTAAAGCGATTGTCGAAACGTTCGACGACTTTTATCGGAATTCGAGCGACGAACGTATCCGCAATTCGGGACTTGGGACGACGTTGTCGGCGATCGATCTGACGAAGCTCGACGGCATTCTGAAGAACTTGCAGACGCTGGCTAAAGCGTGCCAGTCGGACCTCACGGACCACGGACGGGAATCGTGGTTGTTGCTGGCCGATGCGCGACACCGGTCGGAAGAATTCGGCAAGATGGACGAACACGGAAACGGGATGGGCCTGATCGATCTGGGGCACCTCATCAAGCTGATCCGGACGCACTTCACGGAAGGGCCGATCGATGCGGCTGCAACCACGTTGGAAAAATCGCTCAAGGCAACGGTCATTGCCAATCGCCACGGCAAGGGACGCGCTCACGCTCACGGTTTGAGTATTTTCTTTCCTGCCGATCGCGAACAACTGACGGGTGAGAAATCTGACAAAACGTCGGGCGACGGACGTGACGGCGACGCGCGCAGTGACAAGGATATGGAAGCCAAACTGGACGCCTATTCGCATACGCTGTTTGCGAAGAGCAATCCGTGGCTGGGGTTCGTTTCCGATTTCACGACGGTCGCCGCAAATGACACCGAAGATCCTGTACTGGGCGAAATCGAAGCGACGGCAATAACGATCGCGCCAGGCGAAACGGCGACCTTTACCGCGTCGATTGAAGCTGACGACGTGGAAAAAACGAGTTTCGTGTTGGCGAAGCGCAAAGATGGCGCCCAAATCATCATCGGTGAGTTACCCGCGACTCGCGATGACGACGGGAATCTCAGCGATGAATGGGACGGCAAATGGTTCACATTGAAGGCGGGTGATAAGGAATTCATTTGCCCGGTCAAGGGGATGGAACCGGTCGAGGCGGAAGAGGACGACGAGTCTGCCGAACCAAAAGCCGATGCCGACGGATCACAATACTTCATCGAAGTTCCGTCGCAAATTCAGCGCAAGAACAAAAACGTCTGGATCGACGTGTCACTCTATTTTCTTGTCGATCTGAACGACGATGAAATCACGGGCGAATTTGTCTATGCGTTCGAAGAGACCGATTCGGGCCCGAGCGAAGTGAGTTTGAAATCAGGAGACCGGATTCGACCCGTATTTCTGGTGGTGTCGGATGACGGCAATGAGATTCATGTCGCTTCCGATGACGACGACCTGATTCTCGAATTGGATGACCCGGACGAACTGAGTGTCGGGTCGCTGCCGGTCCCTGCCGGGAACTATGAAGTCGGCTTTCAGGTCTACGACTTTTCAGAGAATTATTCGGAACAATTCGTCGAGATCGAAGTGACGAAGTAAAAGTCAGAGGCTGACGTTACGACGAAAGGCCCGGTTTGATGCGGCTTTATGACATCCCGCTTTTGGGGAGAGCCATGAGCGAGTTCTTTCGAGGATGGCTGCAGAAGATTGGGGTGGTGACGCTCGTCATAGCGTGCGTGTTTGCAGGAGGGTGGGTGAGAAGCAGGTTTGTCGCTGACTCGCTCACAATGCCTGTGCGGACGAAGTCTTCCGACTCGACGATATCGAAAACTTCGGTAGTGGGTCAGTTTGAAGATAGTTTCCGAGGGTGCCTTCAGGTTGAGACTTGACGGGTCTTAAGGCTTTGTCTGTCCTGAATCGTGCTTGTCTGATGGCTCATTCTGCTGTCTGCGATTTGTCAGCATGAAAAAAACCGCGAGCAACGTAAATCCAGCGATGGAAAACCAGTATTCTTGCGCTGGTGGTCGATTGATAATCGCTTGGGCCGTGGCTGTGTGTTCCAGACCCCAGATCCCAAAAAACGTCAACGCGCCGATCAGGGAGACGAACGCCAACCTGCCTCGCGTTAAGTGAAATCTGTCTTCAGCAAATTCGTTGACAAACCTGAATAACTCGCCCATCGTTTCGCCCTTCAATGGGACTCTACCAGAGCTGGGGCTTGACTGAAACGCGTGAATAGAGACTCACACGTTTATCAAAAAAATGTAAATCCTCTCACACTTCCGATGTCCTCATTGTACGATGATGTCGTTGTGCGGTACCAATGAGCTGTGCGCCTGATCGTTTTCAAAGCCGTTCAATTGAATGACCACAAGATTCGAAAACTCATATGCCAACGATCGTCATATTTCGTCAACTGTCGTACTGCTCATGCTTCTGTTTGATAACCTGGGGTACGATCGCAGCTGCCGATCCGCCAGTTGCCAGACCTGTTGCCAAAGGAAGCATTGATCCGGATGGCGTCTTGTTTTTTGAGAAGTACATCCGGCCAGTGCTTGTCGAGCATTGCTACAGTTGCCATTCGTCCGCAGCCATTAAGGTCAAAGGTCAGCTGTTCCTCGATTCCCGACACGGAGTTGAAAAAGGGGGTGAAGGGGGGCCTGTTATTGTGCCCGGTCAGCCTGATGAAAGTCGCTTGATCCGGGCGATCCGGTGGACCGATCCGAATTTTCAGATGCCGCCTGAAAACTCACTGAGCCCGGAGCAGATTCAAAAGTTCGAGCAATGGGTGACGATGGGTTCGCCTGATCCGCGCGATAACGATCTCGCAGACAACGCGGCAGCAGCCGGGACGATCACTGCGGACGAGGCCGGTCGATTATTATGGTCGCTGAAGCCTGTTGTGAGGCCCGAGCTTCCAACGGGGTTCACCGATTTTGAAAATCCGATCGATGCGTTCATTGCTGCGGAATATCAGTCGAAGAACGTCAAGCCCGTCGGCCAGACAGATCGCCCTGCATTGCTTCGTCGCGTTTACGTCGACCTGATCGGTATTCCTCCC
>JANXOO010000072.1 GCA_025353525.1 Schlesneria sp.
GGCCAGCGAGGGTCTTCCACTCGCTCGGGACGCAACCACGTCATGAGCATTTCCGAACAACACGGAACGGCGACGGACTCACGCAGAGACGTCATCGTGTACTTGGCGGCGAGCGAGAAGAAATCGAGTTCGCGTTTCAGCAATTCGAAGACCGTCGTACGCAACGCGGTCGGCGCCTGGAACACGCAATCCGCGTCGGTAAAACAGACGAGGCTGCCGTTGGCACTTCCGAGTCCGAGAGTCAGCGCGTGCGGCTTGCCGAACCAGCCTGTTGGTAATGTTTTGACGTGCATGACGTGCAATCGCTCGCCAAATTCGCTCGCCAGTCGTTCGAGAATCTCTGCCGTATCGTCTGTACTGCGATCGTTGATCGCGACCACTTCCAGTTGAGGGTAGTCTTGAAGAAACAGCGAACGAATGCAGGTTTCGATGCAATCGGTTTCGTTCCGCGCGGCGACGACGACACTCAAACTCGGAAGGTCAATCGATTCCGAACCGACACTCATCGGTTGCAGGACTATTCGCTTCCGACAGGCAAGCAAAAAGACCACGATGACGCCCATCCATGTCCCGGCGATTGCCCAGGCCACCAAGGCGAGTAAGTTCAGGTAAAAGTGGTGCATGGACCGTATTCCCGGCTGGCGAAGCGATCACGGACGAATTCGAATTCCAGGTTAAGAAAACGAGTTGCCGGTTCCGCCTTCGCGACGGGACCCGAGCCGGATCTGTGACGGATTTGAGAGTGAGGTTCACGTCTCCCATCCACCGCAGGGGCAGGGCGCACGCCGACCGTCATGGACTGGCCGTATTTCATGGCATGCAAATCGTCGAAGCGTTCCCGTTCGCGCTTCTCACGTTCGAAATTCTCGACCGATTGAGGCGTGCCCCTTGAACCTAGTTCACGCCAGACATAAAGCAAATCGCATCCCGAAGAAGAAAAATCAGACGCATTCCCGTTTTTGAAAATCTTTTCCCGATTCCTACATCAATTCCCTCACGGGGAACTGGTAATCCGGGAAACTCAGTGGTGCCACTGAGGACTCGATGTCCAGACGCCGGGTCCAGGCGTAGCTCCCCGAAGGGGAGGGGTCGCGGTGTACTTCCAGACAATTCTCAACGAGATTGACGATCCAGTATTCTGGAATTCCCGCTTCCGCATAAATCTCGCATTTGAGGGTGCGGTCGGTTTCGAGAGTCGTGTCGGACACTTCAACCACCAGCAAGACATCGTCGCCACTCGGCGTTGCTGTTGAATAGAAATCGACACGCAGTCGCAGCAGTGCGAGATCGGGTTCGGGTTCGCTATCGACCGTTTGAATCGGGTTCTGCACCGCAACAATCGCCACCGTTCCGAGGCGTATTTGGAATAGCTGATTCAACCGATTGACGCTGGCAGCATGGGCTGGACCGATCGTCATTTTCTCGACGACCTCCCCGTGCAGCAGTTCGACTCGATCGTTTTCCGTGAGGATCCCCGAGTCGACCATCCCTTCGTATTGCGCGACCGTGAAACGATGCCGGGTCAGTGTACTGGACATGTCGAATCCACCTTCATCTCCGCTCCATAAGTGCAACCGCACCAGCCACGCGTTGCATCGTTGCCACCCGATTCTACAGTCCCGGGAGAGTTGTTTCCAGTGGCCCCGAACCTGTCGAACGGAAGTGTCTGGCTTTGACCATGTGGTGATCGAAACCGGCTTCTCGTGATCGGCGGCTTTCGTTGTTTTGACCCCAGCGGGTTACGGCAACCGGGACGATATCTTTGCCTTGCGGCAGTTCCAGAATGCGGTCGCCGCCGACAGGGCATCCACTTTCGCATCATTCTGGCCCGGAATCGAAATCCGGTCGACGGGTCAGCCCCTCATGCAGCAGCCAGAGTAGCCCGGCGAGAACTACCAACCCCAGTGGAACCATTTTTAGTCCGGCGACGCCAGCCAGGACGCCGAGACCGCCGGGGACGGCCGCCGCGCCGATCATGGCGGCGCCGACTTGAAATCCGATTGCGTGCGTCGACAACGCGGTCCCCAACCGCCGGGGAGTCCGGGAGATCAGGCAGGGGAACACGGGTGCCAATCCGAATCCGGCAGTTGCCAGAGCCAGCCAAGTCGCCTCGATCGGTAGTGGAACCGCGAACAGGATCGCACCGCCGCACGTGATGAGCAGGCAACAACGCACGATTCGGTCGATGCCAACTCGGTCGGCGACCAGTCCGAACACAATCCGTCCCGCACCCAGGCTGCCCCAAAACACGCCGACCGCAATTCCCGCTGGTCCCGGCCCAACATGACGCGACTCCGTGAGGACTGTGAACGTCCATTGACTGAATGTCACCTCGATCCCCGTGTAAAGAAAGAAAATGGCCATTTGACACCAAACGGCCCAGGATCGCAGGGCACCTCTCGCACTGGTTGGCAGTCCAGCGGAGTGAGGGGTGGCAGACGCTGTTCCCCATCGACGATGAGTAATCAGGAACAGAACCGACATTGCCAGCATCGTCTCGCCTACGATCGAGTAACCGATGCGATAGTGGCGCCCATTGGCGAGGACACTTGCCATCAGCAGTGGGCCGATGGAAGCCCCCACGCAGTAGCAGGCGTGCAACCAGATCAAGTGCTTCGCTGACATGTGATGAGCGGCGTATCCGTTCAGTCCCGCGTCAATCGCACCCGAACCGAGCCCGTGAATCAACGCAAAGCAAATGAACACGACCCAGATCGTCGAGAACCCGAAGCCGAACATGGCCGTGGCGACAAGTCCGGTACTGACTGCCAGAACCAGGCCGATCCCCAGAGTGCGAGTCAGCCAGCCGAAGAAGGAACTGCTGAGCAAATAGCCCAGCCCGGAAACGACGAAGACGAGCCCCACGGCCCCCTGACGAAGCTGGAAAGTGTCGCGGATCGAAGGCCAGGCCACACCGATGACGGCATCCGGCAGTCCGAGGCTCACGAAACCCAGAAACGCCAGTGCGATTAAAAAAGAATCAGATCGTGACGCGTGGAGTTGTTTCAAAAGGACTGCCGCCAACATCAAGCAACGGAAGCGGGGAAGACTGTCTATGTCAGGGACGATGTTAGGGAGGTCGTTCGTAAGTCGCAATGTTCCCCTCCGGTGGAGCCATCGCGAACAGGAGGGATCGAGCGCGGCGGATCCAAAAAAGTAGCCGTGTCGGTCCGTCAACACGTCAGGATCGGCGCACGAACAATTGCCTCAAGTTGCTGATGTCGCGGACATCCTTGAGCAATTCAGTCAGTTTCAACCACGACAACGGGGACGAAGTTTGGATTCAGACACTCGCCGTAAACACAATCGAGTGGATTGCAATCTCACACCTCAAAGTTAAACTGAACTTCGGTTGATGGTGCCCCCGAAACCTCTTTGTATGCAACGGGTTAGTGGTGAACATGAGCTCCAGTACGCTTTTTGATTCAGAAGTCATTGATGGCGATATCCTCACCATCATATTGCGCGGCGATCTCGACTCCAGTTCGACTCCGGAGTTTGAGCGCCAAGTACAGGAGCACCTTGATCACGGTTATTCGAAGATCATCATTGACTGTCGCTATTTGGGGTATCTCTCAAGCATCGGCATTGGCGCGCTTGTCGCCTTGCAAACCAAATTGAAGCGAAAAGGCGGAGCAGTCAAGCTGTCATCGATTCAGGGGCCAGTGATTCAGGTCATCCGTGCCGTACGCCTTGACAGAATGCTTGACATCTACGGGGATCTGGAATTCGCCCGCCAATCCTTTTATCCATAGGACCTGCCGTTGTTGCAGCAGTATCCTGGAATTGTTCGTTTCGTCGTCCTGGTTGACACCGCGAAGCAGTTGCATTACGGAGACCTGGGCTTTGACTTGCGAGCCGACTTCCTGGCAGACTTGGGGCGGTTTTTTCGCAACCAAAGAGCATGATGCTTGCGGATCAACGCGATGGCATCGTCGGCGTTCGCCACGCACAACGGGATGTTCATGTCGTCGGCGTTGGCCAGCGGCTGTTCGGTCGAGAGCATCGAAGTCCTGGCCCATTCGATCAGGCCAGGCCACATGCTTCCGACGAGAATTAAAGGCGTGTCGTTCAAATGATGCACCTGGAGCAATTGCCAGATCATGAGCGTTTCCAGCACCGTGCCGACACCTCCTGGAGCCACGATGAAAGCGTCCGAGGTCAGCACGAACTGATGCAGTCGCGTGAAAAACGTTCGATGCTCGAACGCTTGACCGACGAACGAATTGACCTCTTGTTCGAATGGCAGATCGACGCGAATGCCGATGGACT
>JANXOO010000159.1 GCA_025353525.1 Schlesneria sp.
TTCCGCGTTTGGTGCGAATCCACCATTGGAAACGCACTTTCCAGCAATTGTCGAAGTTTTTTGTGGCATCATTTCAGACCGCGCGAAGTATAACAATCGTAGCTGTCCATTGTACGCGAACTGATGATGAAATGATTTATACCGCACGCGATCATGCAACTCTCGAATACCATTTCGAATCTTTTCGATCAGAAATTCCAGTCGCCGCTGCCACCGCAGTCACACCACCGCGACCAGGCGACCTGGCTTCAGATGCAGCCCAACTCCGTTGTCCTCGTTGTTCAACAAGGTTCAAAACGACGGCGACAAACTTATTACGAATCCATTCGATAACGTGTGTGTCCGGCATATCCGAACAATCCTGGATTTCCCGTTTTCCAAACAATGCCGTTTTGGGTAGTATATTGTCGTGCAGCTCCTAACAAGTCAGATTCACCCCGTTCAGGAACTGAATCGATGGATTCTCGAAACACTGCGGTGACGCATCCATTCAATCGCCGGACTTTTTTGCGCGGGCTCGGGGTCACGATGGCCCTGCCGTGGATGGAATCGCTTGCCGTCTGGGGCGACGAACCTCGTGCGCGTCGAAAATCGAGCGAGGCACCCGTCCGCCTGGCGGTTCTCTTCTCCGGAAACGGATATCACGGGAAGGAATGGTGGGCAAAAGAATCGGCCCAGGGTCTCGAATTCGGGCAAGTCCTGGCACCTCTCAACGATCTGCGAAACAAGACACTGTTCATTCAGGGCTTGTTCAACGAACAGGCGTTAAAAGGAAATATTCACAGTTCGCAGACGGGAAATCTGCTGTCGGGTGCTCCGCTGGCCGCCGGTGGTGAAATCCATTCGGGGACCAGCGTCGACCAGTTCCTGGCTCAGACATATGGACGTTCGACAAAGGTTCCCAGTTTGGTATTGGGCTGCGAAGCGGGGAACCCGTCGGTCCACAAGAATTACTCGATGATCTACAGTTCGCATATTTCATGGAGTTCACCGACAACGCCGACACCACTGGAATTGTACCCGTCGCTCGCGTTTGACCGGTTGTTCAAGGACGAAGTTCAGCGAGGGGACAAAAGCGTACTCGACGCGGTGATCGACGACGCAAGTCAGATCCGGAACCGGATCAGTACGTCAGATCGACGTAAACTCGATGAATACCTGGATTCGGTACGTGATGTCGAACAGCGGATTGAAAACGCCGGAAAGCAGGGCGAGTTGCAAGGTTGGCGGCCAACGCTCGGGGCACCGAATATCCCGCGACCGCCGGAAGGAATTCCGCAAAACATTGCCGATCATATGCGGCTGATGTGCGACATTATGGTTCTCGGCTTCCAGACCGATACGACAAGGATTTGTACGTTGAAGCTGAACAATGATCATTCGTCGTTGCGGTTCCCGCATCTCGGAGTCGACTATATGATCCACCACTTGCTGTCTCATTCGGACACTGCCGACTGGCTGAAGGTGAATCAGTTCTTCTTCGAGCAACTCGCGTATGTGGCGAAGAAACTCGACGCGATTCAGGAAGGCGAACGAACGGCGCTCGATAACACCATGTTGATGATGTGTTCGAGCATGATGACTGGCAGCCACGATGCGACACAATTGCCCGTGGTGATGGTAGGCGGTGGAGGGGGAACGATCAAAACAGGACGGGTCCTCGATTACCGTGATCGCCCGAATCGTCAGATGTGCCGGTTGTACCTGTCGATGATGGACAAAATGGATGTTCAATGCGACAAGTTCGGAGACGCAACAGAGCCATTGGCAGAAATGTGATCAGAAGTCGACCTGGACACGGCTGACGAACAGATCGGCGGAACTGAACCCCTTGGCCGAATTGTCCAGCATCGCGTGGATCCAGTTGAACTGAACTTTCGTGTGCTGGTTCATATACCATGTCAGCCCGAGCGTCGTGTCGTTAAGGACGCCATTGCCTCCTTTGCTGGTTCCGGTAAAGGTATTGGCGGCACTATCGTAGTAGTGGCCGTCGAGCTTCGAGGGGTTCGTCAAATCAACGGCCGACCATCTGGCCGCGATGCCCCATGCTCCCCAGCCACGAATTCCATCCCTTTTGAGCGGGATAAAGTCCGAGAACGGAATCGGATTCTTGAGCGACGCCAGCTTCTTGTCGTAAACGCGATGTTCGCCCGTCAATCGGTACATGACTTCGGCGTAGCCGCCTTGATAAAACACTGGTCCGACGGTGCTTTCGACAACTGTTGCCATGTATTCTGACTGGAAGCTGACCGGACCTGCCTGAAAAACTGTTTCCAGGCCGACAAGATTGAAATGATTGGCCTGATAACGACCAGTGTCAACGAACAATGGCGTCCCGTTAACGGCGCTGCCGAAACCTGAGGCAAATTCCGGATATCCCAACGGTCCAAATTCGGGAGTCGTGCGAGCCTGGTA